>JBIIHS010000180.1:0-3499 GCA_044235515.1 Chitinophagaceae bacterium
ATTATGGAAGGCCATTACTAAGCTACCTGAAAATCAGCGGGTTGCTTTTACACTTCACAAGCTAGAGGGGCTCTCCTATCAAGAGGTGAGTGAGATCATGGGCAATAGTATTGCCGCCGTAGAGTCACTGATGCATCGTGCAAGATTGGGGCTAAGAAAGATATTAGAGAAAGATATTTCATTATAAAATTCGAAGGTTTTAATAGTTAAATACGTCAAAAAAGTCTTCCATGAAAACCCCTTCCTCTCAGCGGATCGATCAAATCCTGGCCAGTCTCGACAAGGTGCAGCGCGTACCGGCCCCCCCTTTCTTTTATACAAGGGTTCGAGCGCGGCTAAGCCAAGAGCAACCCATAGCATCAAGTTTGATCTGGTTGCGACCGATTCCGGTGGTGGCTCTGTTATTGATCCTGCTGGCGCTTAATTTCTGGTTGATCAATACACCGGTCACGGGTACCACAGCCAGCCCGATGCTGACAGAAACAGCTCAGGAGCATGAATTACAGGCGCTCGCTTTAGAAGAGCATACGTTGGATCAATCGATCGTCGATTATGAATGGGCAATGGAAATACATCAAAATAAATAATCCGCTATGTCTAAATTTTCGCCCCGTCTACTGTCCATTGCGGTTATTTTATTATTGGTCATCAATAGCGGTCTGATCATTTTTTTATTGATGGAGAGAAACCGCACGCATCATCGTTCGCCCGAGGCGTACTGGGAGCAGGCCTTTGAAAAAATAGCTACTAAATTGGAGTATACAGCGCTTCAAAAGGAGCAGCATCGCTCTTTGCGAAAGCAACATGTGGAGCAAATGCGACCCTTTTATGATTCAATTCGTCAAACCAAGGCGATGCTCTTTTCCAATACAGGTAGTATGGAGAAGTCCGATAGTCTTTTTGCTGTCTATATGGAAAAATTGAGCAGCTGGCAAATTACACTCAATCGCCTCGATTATGAGTATTACAAAAAAGTGCGAAGTTTCCTGACACCCACGCAACAGCCTCGCTATGATTCGATCTTACGCAAGATGATGGAGCGGGGTCGTAGAGATTCTAGCCAGTAGGACTAGCTAGGATTTTTACTTTGGGTATATAGCCTGACCCAGGCATGATTCGTAGATCGCTCCGTATGACAGGTGTATATCGCCCCAGGGATGGGGCCCCGATCTGTCGGTTATCAAGCGTAGATCCGTTCTATGGCTTCTCGATATTTTTCGAGTACTACTTTTCGTTTCAACGAAAGTTTGGGCGTCAGCTCTCCTGTATCCACGCTCCACTCTTGTTCCAGTAATTCAAATTTCTTGATCTGTTCTACCGGGTTAAAGAATTTATTGAAGCTCTCTATTAATTCTTTAAAGTGTTCGAGTACACGTGCATCTTGGATCAGCTGCTGCGGTCTTGTCTCCGTAATACCTTGCTGTCGAGCCCATTCTTGCACATTTGGAAAGGATGGAACGATCAGGGCACTCACAAATTTTCGATCGGCTCCGATCACCATCACCTGTTCTATGTAGATCGATTCTTTTAGTCTGCTTTCGATGGGAAGGGGCGCTACATATTTTCCACCGCTGGTCTTGAACAATTCTTTTTTGCGGTCCGTTATCTTTAAAAAACCGCGAGGGCTAAAGGCACCAATATCCCCTGTGCAGAACCACTCTCCTTGCATCACTTCAGCGGTAATATCGGGACGTTTATAATAACCCATCATAATATTGGGTCCTTTGCACAAGATCTCTCCATCTTCGGCAATTTTAACCTCAACCCCACTGATCATGGGGCCTACCGAGCCAAATTCACGTCCGTCCTCTTCGTATCGATTGACGCATACAACTGGTGAGGTTTCCGTTAATCCATATCCTTCCATTACGGTAATACCAGCGGCGGTAAAAATGCGGATCAGTCGCACCTGGCAAGCTGCTCCACCACTGATGATTGCTTTTACATTACCGCCAAGTGCCTCTCTCCATTTACTAAAGATAAGTTTGTTGGCCAGGGCCAATTGTATCCGGTACCCAATACCGAGTGAGGTGTTGATCTCAAATTTTTCTGCCAGCGCGTGAGCCCAGAAAAATAGTTTTCGTTTGGTGCCCGTTAGTTCGGCCCCTTTTGCCATGATCTTATCGTACACTTTTTCCAATAAACGGGGCACGGTGGTAAATAAATGCGGTTTTACTTCTTTTAGATTGTCACCGATCGTCTCCATACTCTCGGCATAATAGATAGCCGTTCCCTTAAAGAGGTACATATAGGTGACCATTCGCTCCAAAATATGATTGAGCGGTAAAAAGCTCAGGGCCCGCATATTCTCGCCGGGTGGAAAACAGGGCAAAGAAGCCGTTACATTCGAAAGCACGTTTCGATGCGATAGCATCACCCCTTTAGGGGTACCAGTGGTGCCGGATGTATAGATGATGGTTGCCAGATCTTCGTATCCGATCTTGTTGCTAATGGCGGGAATCGATGCGATCAGTTCGGGTGTGGCCGCAGTCATCAGCTCTTTCCAATGCAATGCATTGGCCACATGTTCGAAGGTGTAGATCTTTTGCAGGTGTGGCAATCTGTCTTTAATGCTTAATACTTTTAAAAAAAGGTCCTGATCGTTGACAAATACTACTTTGGCCTGCGCATCTCCCAAAACAAATTCTAACTCGTTAACATTGATGGTAGGATAGAGCGGTGTTAAGATGGCACCGATCTGTTGCACGGCCAGGTCTACCATTACCCATTCAGGGCGATTTTTTGAAAGGAGCGCTACTTTGTCTCTTCCCTCGGGGGTCATATCGCCCGATCCGATACCGATCGATAATAAGCCGGCACTTAGGCGATCGACCGTCTCTTTTACGGCGGCGGTACTATACTTTTTCCATTGACCGCCTTCTTTTCCGGCCAACATATCTTCTATGGGATGTTGTGCGAGTTTCAGTGCAAGGCAGTCAAATAAACGAGTAGGTTGATTCATGGCAGCATGCATTAAATATCTGTAAACAAGCCCCAAAGGGGGAACAACAAGTTAATTAATTTGCTTTAACCTGGCAGGTCTTGGTGCCCTCAATTTTTAGGCATGGCCAAGGGCCTTTGGAACTTAGAACAGGTAGGGGTACCTGTTCATTTTAAAAACCCTGTTGAATAAAAAACTCTCCATTTTAGAAAAAGATTCAACTTTTTCGATCTTCCACTGCTCATAGCGGGCTTTATTCTCGATCTCCCCAAAGAGCCATTGATCGTAAGCCTCAAAGAGGCCGGCCTTAAGCAGTTGTTGATGATGGTCGAAGAGTCTAAATGGGTAACGGTCACCGTAATTTTTGAACCATTCCAAGATAAAACGGGTTCGGGCCATGGTTAGGGTTTCGGTGGTGAGTCCCTGTATCAATACCGGCGAAGCTTTGTCGAAAGTGGTGGTGACAGCATTTTCAAAAGGAGTACGCTTTATGCTACTGACAGAAGCTGTTGATTGGGTGACCAATTGTCGATAGGTCTCCCATAACAATCTTTTTAT
>JBIIHS010000181.1:0-3491 GCA_044235515.1 Chitinophagaceae bacterium
CTTAATTTTTTGGGGCAGGTCAGATTTGTTAACTGATATTCATTGTGGCGCCATTCATTTGCAATTTTTAAATGAATGGGCTTTTGTTTTCGAAACTACGCTGAAGCTGCTACCAAATCTACCCTACCTTCGTTAGCGTTACCGGTACCCTTGCCTATTTAGATCTCTACTGCTGCATGAATCGAGCCATTTTTCTTTTTGTTTTCAGCTCTATAACTGGCTTCGCTGCAAAAGCACAGCAAATTTCCTATACATCGATTCTAAGCAAATTAGATACAATTTATCACGCGAAAAAGATAAACGATCCCATAAAGATTGACGGGCTAATTAGTGAGCGAAGCTGGAAAGAGGCACAAAAGACCATCTACTTTATTCAGAATTTTCCTACCGATACCCTTACTAGTAAGACAAGCCAAGAAATTATGGTAGCGTATGACGAGAAGTTTCTGTATATCGCGGCAAAGATCCTCAAGAGCGTAAAAGATCAACCCTTTACAACGCCATCCTTAAAAAGGGATTTCCGAGGAGAGGCCTTTGATGCATTTGTTGTTAGCATCGACCCGTTCATGGACCGCATGAATGGATTCTCGTTCGGGATCAATCCGTTTGGTGTACAGCGAGAGGGATTAGTTGTAAATGGTGGACTGGTGGGAGAAGACCTCAGTCTATCCTGGGATAACAAATGGTTTAGTGAAGCAAAGATCGAAGCGGACTATTGGACCACTGAGATGGCCATCCCATTAAATACGATCCGATACAAAAACAAAAGCGACAGATGGCTGATCAATTTTTATAAATTAGACAGCTATAACGCAGAAAGATCAAGCTGGTCAAGAATACCAAATCAATTTTCACCCATCTCGCTTGCTTACTCAAAGCCACTTACTTTCGAAACACCAATCGAAAAAAAAGGGTTGAACATGTCCCTTATCCCCTATGTTTCTCCCGGAAGTATTAAAAAAGCACAGCCTGGAAGCAATTCGTTCTATACCTCTTCTACTCTCATGCTCGGAGGCGATGCTAAAATTGGTATAGGTTCTTCGTTAAATCTTGACCTTACAGTAAATCCCGATTTTTCACAGGTGGAAGTAGATAACCAGGTAACCAACCTCGATAGATTTGAGATATTATTTCCCGAAAAACGACAATTCTTTTTAGAGAACGCAGATCTCTTTGCCAATTTTGGCATGGATGGTCTACGGCCCTTTTTCTCGAGAAGAATTGGTGTAACCAGAGATCAAAGTACTGGACAGAATATTCAAAATAAGATTGATGCGGGTTTTAGACTGAGCGGAAAACTAAATAATAACCTAAGAATAGGGTTATTAGAAATGAAATCAGCGGCCATCCCTGAGATAAACGAACCTGCATATAACTACTCCGTTCTCAGTTTGCAACAGCGAATTTTCGGAAGATCGAATCTGAGTTTCATCTTGACCAATAAAGACGGGATCGGCGTAAGAGATTTTAATCGAGTAGCGGGGGTGGACTATAACCTGGCCTCAAAGGATAATACCTGGAACGGTAAGTTCTTTTACATGAAATCCTTCGATCCCCTTAAAACCAACGATAATTCCGTCTTAGGGGCGACTATGTTCTATAACAAACGGTTTTTTGAAGCAAAACAGACAGCCTATTATATTGGTGAGAACTTTAATCCTGAAGTAGGATTTCTTCGAAGAAAAGGACTCTATAGAATGGCCGGCTACCTTCAGCCAAAGTACTATCCCAAAAGGGGACGCATCAATAGATGGGGCCCTATGTTCGATTATGACCTGACGCTATTCCCGGGCAGGGGCGTCACGGATTATGACGTGAATATCATCTTTAACATTCAATATAAAAATTATGCTACCCTTTTCATGCGGCTTCGAAATGACTTTACTAAACTAACCAGTGATTTTGACCCGACAAATGCCGGGGGCGTGAAATTAAAAGAGAATAGCTCCTATAACTATACATCACTTATCTGCACCTTTGTAACCGATCAGCGAAAAAAAATTTCAGCACGACTGAATTCCCGAATAGGACAATACTTCAATGGGTCCAGGGTCAATTTGGACGCTGAAGTTAACTACCGAATTCAACCCTATGGGATCATTTCCACTGTATTTTCTTACAATAAACTACGATTTCCAGCACCCTATACCAGTAAGGATTTGATATTGTTTGGGCCAAAAATTGACTTGACCTTTACAAGGTCCCTGTTTTTATCGACCCTTATTCAATATAATAATCAGATCGATAATATCAATATGAATGTCCGCTTTCAATGGAGATTCGCGCCAGCTTCTGATCTGTTTATCGTATACACCGATAACTATTATGCAGACCTATTCCGGTCAAAAGGAAGTGCGGTTGTTTTAAAAGCCACGTACTGGCTTAACTTATGATGTAATTGGTTAATTGACCTACCTACAACTGCACAGTACCCGAAAGTGTAGCGAAGGAACTGCCGCCTACATAGATATCGAACCAGCCAGGCTCAAGGAACCACTTGCCTTGTGCATCAAAATACCCAAAAGCAGATCGGGGTAGATCAAAACGAATCGTAGTACGAGCGCCCGCTTCCAGGAGCAGCTTTTTAAATCCTTTTAATTCCCGGACCGGCCGAACCACTGAGGATACTCGGTCGTGTATATAGAGTTGTGCAACCTCTTCTCCTTTTAAAGATCCTGTATTACTAAGTGTTACGGTAATAGAAACACTGTCATTACTAGGTGTAATTTGAAGGTCGCTGTACGAAAACTGGGTATAGCTTTTCCCATAGCCAAACTCATATAAGGGGGTATGCGCTTCGTCTATGTAATGAGACCAGAACACTTCTTTTTTGGGGCCTGGACGGCCCGTAGAAAATTGATTATAGTAGATCGGTAATTGTCTGTCACTGCGAGGGAAGGTCATGGGGAGTTTTCCAGCAGGATTATACTTGCCCAAAAGAACATCTACAATGGCATGACCACTCTGAGAACCGGGTTGCCACGCTAACAAGATGCCGGGCACATGTGTTGCTGCCCAGGAAATAGCCAGGGGGCGACCGCTCATCAACACTAATACAATACGAGGGTTTACCTTATAGACGGCTTCCAATAAAGACTGCTGTAAGCCTGGTAAATTCAATTGCGCCCGACTTCTACCCTCTCCGGATTGTAAGCCGTGCTCACCTAACATCATGATGACTATATCGGCATCCTTTGCTACTGAAATAGCCTGCGCCATCCCGGTCGTATCATTCTCATTGATCGGCAACTCCTGCACAAAGTGAACGGGGCCACCAGCAACCAGCTGAACACCGGGAGCATAGGTATACGATACCCCGGCTGCATCGAGAGCCTCTACCAGAGACACGGCGCTACTGTCCTTGGCAGCCAATCGCCAATTGCCAAGCGGACTATTCTTATCGGCGGCTAAGGAGCCGATCACAGCGATTTTCTTACCCGCTGGCTTCAATGGCAAGAGCTCTTGGTCGTTCTTTAATAAGACCATCGAAC
>JBIIHS010000182.1:0-3477 GCA_044235515.1 Chitinophagaceae bacterium
GGATGTAGTGTATAATCATACAGGCCTTACCGAGACATCAAATTTTGAACAACTGGTTCCTGGGTATTATTATCGCCGTAAGGCCGACGGCAGTTTCTCAAATGCCGCTGCCTGCGGAAATGAAACAGCCAGTGAGCAACCGATGTTCCGAAAATTTATGCTCGAGTCTTTGCTATACTGGGTAAACGAATTTCATATAGACGGATTCAGGTTCGATCTGATGGGTATTCACGATCTGGCTACTATGAACGAAATAGCTAGCACCTTACGTAACTACCGGCCCGATATCCTGCTCTATGGAGAGGGCTGGACAGCGGGTTCCTCTCCTTTGCCCGATTCGTTACGGGCACTCAAATCGCAGGTAAGCCGGCTCGATAAAATTGCAGTCTTCGGAGATGAATTCAGAGACGGTATTAAAGGTTCGGTTTTTGATTATCATCAACCCGGTTTTGTAAGTGGGGCATTCGATAACTTATCTTCCGTTCAGTTTGGCCTGGTGGGTGGAGTAGCCCATCCTCAGATCGATTATAGCAAGGTCAATTATAGCAAGGCACCCTACGCTACTTCGCCCCGCCAAATGATCGCCTACGCAGATTGCCACGATAACCATACCCTTTGGGATCGACTGTCTTTATCGGCGGGTTCTTACAGCGAAGAAGAAAGAAAAAAAATGCATCAATTGGCGCTGGCCATGGTATTGACCTCACAGGGAACTCCCTTTTTACATGCCGGTTCTGAGTTTTTACGATCAAAAAAAGGGAATGAGAATTCGTACAATGCTCCTGATAGTATCAATGCCATTGATTGGGATCAAAAGACCATTCATCAAGAGACGGCAAACATGGTGGAGGCCCTGATCTATATGCGAAAAAGAAACATGGCTTTTCGACTAGAGGATCCGGCTACACGACTACGTTTTCTGGATTCTCTTCCCAAAGGGTGCCTATCCTTTGTAATTGATGCCGAGGGGCTGCGCGGTGGGTGGAAGAAAGTTTGGGTACTGTTTAACGCAAACAAAGAAGCGCATTCTATTGAAGTAGAGGTTCCGGTTGAAAAGAATCGCTGGGGCATTTATCTTCAAAACAGTAAGCCGGTAGAAGATCTGTACATAAGATCCGGGGATCATATCAATTTGGAGGGGCTCAGCTGTACGATCTTATATGAGCCGGCATCAATAACGTTGAGGGGGTCTTCCCGAACCGGGTCTAAAGGGTCGTTGCGAAGAGCTCGACGATCGGGTAGGTGAAGTGGGATGACGTGACTCAGGGCTATCTGTTGCTTCCTTTACGACCAATACTTTTCTTCCGATGCCTAAATTATTAAGGGTGGCGATCGCCTCACGGGCTTCGGAAGAAACAGGCATTTCGACAAAGGCAAAGCCCCTGCTTTTTCCCGTTTGTCTATCTAGGGCTACTTTAACAGAATCGACCTTACCGAATTTCTCAAAAAACTCCTCTAATTCGGCATCGTCCATATCGAGCGGAAGGCCTGCCACGAAAATTTTCATGTGCTTTTGCGATTGGTTCTGGTTACAAAATTAAACAATCAATAATGGATCTAATGATAAAAATCTAGTGCGGATCACTCGCCTGCAATGACCAAGATCAACCCTTTTCTGATATTAGGTCTTGATGATTAACTTTACAGTAAAATTATTGCTGTATGAAGGAAGTCGTAGTGGTGGCCGCTGTCCGAACTCCCATGGGAAGTTTCGGGGGTTCGCTTAAAAGTCTAAGTGCTACTCAATTGGGATCGATTGCTATAAAAGGGGCCCTGGATAAAATAAAGCTCGATCCGGCTAACGTAACCGATGTCTTTATGGGATCGGTTTTGCAAGCGAATTTAGGCCAGGCGCCAGCCCGGCAGGCTGCTAAATTTGCCGGACTTCCTGATTCGGTCAATTGCATGACCGTCAATAAAGTTTGTGCCAGTGGGATGAAGGCTATTTCCATGGCCGTCCAACATATTTTGTTGGGAGATGCATCCGTAGTAATAGCCGGAGGAATGGAGAGTATGAGTAATACGCCTTTTTATTCCGACACGATGCGTTGGGGACATAAGTACGGACATACCCAGCTAATAGATGGATTGGCAAAGGACGGTCTTACCGACGTGTATGATGGAAAGGCAATGGGATTTGCGGCAGAGCATTGTGCCAGTAGTTGTGGTATTACCCGTGCTGAGCAGGATGCGTTTGCGATTGAAAGTTATAAGCGATCACAGCAAGCTTGGGAAAAAGGTCTGTTTGCAGAGGAAGTGATTCCAGTTAGTATACCGCAACGAAAGGGTGATCCGATCATTGTTTCCAAAGATGAGGAACCCTTTTCGGTTAAATTCGATAAGATCCCTACGCTGGCCCCTGCTTTTATGAAGGACGGAACCGTAACGGCAGCCAATGCGTCTACTATGAATGATGGTGCGGCGGCCTTGGTATTGATGACTTCCGAAAAAGCCCGAGAGCTGGGGTTAAAGCCGCTGGCTGCCATTAAGGGATACGCCGATGCAGAACAAGCTCCCGAATGGTTTACCACCACACCGTCGTTGGCCTTGCCCAAAGCGATTGCTAAAGCCGGCTTGCAACCCTCGGATATTTCATTTTGGGAATTGAATGAAGCTTTTTCTGTAGTTGGTATTGAAAATACCAGAAGACTACAGTTAGATCCGGACTGCGTTAATGTCCACGGCGGAGCCGTTTCTTTAGGACATCCACTGGGATGCAGTGGCGCCCGCATTATAGTAACACTTTTACAGGTGCTCCGTACCCGCGGTGCTCGTTATGGTGCGGCTGGTATTTGCAACGGAGGGGGAGGAGCCAGTGCCATGGTGATAGAATCCTTAGTATAATGCCCAACGCTACACTTATTACCCATATTGGTAAACTTGTCGGTATTCATGACCATGATACTGTTTTGCGAGGAAAACAGCTCTCGCAACTTCCTTTTGTAGAGGATAGTTTTTTATTGATAGAAGGTGATCAAATTGTTTCCTATGGTCCTATGACTAGCCTGGAGCAGCTGCCCATCCTGGGTGCCCATCTGATCGACGCCAAGGGAGGATATGTGCTTCCTGCCTGGTGCGATAGTCATACGCATTTGGTCTTTGCCGCCACCCGAGAAGATGAATTTGTAGAGAAGATCAAGGGTAGATCCTATCAAGAGATCGCTGCCAATGGTGGGGGTATATTGAATTCCGCCAAGAAATTGGCAGCAGCCAGCGAGGATCAGCTTTTCAATTCGGCCTGGCAACGACTTGTAGAGATCAGTAAAATGGGTACGGGTACTGTCGAAATAAAAAGTGGTTATGGGTTAAGTGTAGAAGCGGAGTTGAAGATGCTGCGGGTCATCAAGAGATTAAAGGAGCGATCTTCCTTAGTGATCAAAGCTACCTTTTTGGGAGCACATACCTTCCCCTTGCAGTATAAAGACGATCATGTTGGCTATATCCGGTTGATCATTGATGAGATGTTACCCGTGATTG
>JBIIHS010000029.1:0-11281 GCA_044235515.1 Chitinophagaceae bacterium
CTATATTAACTTGCTTCGCCGCCGCGCCCACAGTGGAAATGCTTCTGCTGATATTACGGCCAGCCAGCTGAATCTTGCTTTTGTCCTCGACGAGAGAGCCCGTGAGTTGTATTGGGAAGGCCATCGTCGTACCGACCTGGTACGGTATGGTTTACTGACTACCGGCACCTATTTATGGCCATGGAAAGGTGGGGTCGCTTCCGGAACGGCAGTTGACAGCAAGTACAACTTGTTCCCCGTGCCGGCCTCCAACCGTACGTCTAATCCTAATCTGACACAAAACCCCGGTTTTTAATCATCGTAAAAATTGCCTGCTATGAAAAATATATTCAAACTCATACTGGGATCCTTTTTACTGACAGGACTCTGGTCTTGCGAAAAGGAAGAAAACAGAATCACCTACTTGGGTGGGTCTGCTCCGGTACTCTCTACGACGGCAACTACCCCGATCGTGCTGCGTAAGGAAGATCGCGACAATATTGGGCTGGTACTGAATTGGACCAATCCTAATTATCGGTTTACCACCGGCGTTAGTTCGCAAGATGTAACGTACCTGCTGCAAGTAGATACGGTAGGTGGCAATTTTGCCAGCCCTAACAAGCAAGAGATCGCTATCTCCAAAGAGTTAGGCGTGCGGATGACCGTCAAGGAAATCAACACCGTATTAAGTAAAATGGAGCTTCGCGCGGGGGTGGCTTACAACATGCAAATGCGTGTGATCTCTCGACTCATCAATGCTACTGTGCCATTAACCTCCAATACGATCACAGTTCGTATTACCCCCTACCTGGACTTTGCGGTAGAACCTCCTGGAACAGAGGCGGGTGGTTACAACGATGCCGGCTTATGGGCCTTGGGTGATGCCTTTGCCTCTGGATGGAACAATCCTATGCTGGCTCCTTACAATACCTCGCAGCGTTTCAGAAGAGCCGATGTGTTGCTCTATGTGTTGGATGACGTTACGTTCAATGCCAGTGGATTTTACAAGCTGATCCAAACACAAGGAGTATGGGGTACTCAGTACCGCCCTTCTCCTACTGATGTTTCCAATGTTGATCCCATGGGTGGCGAGTTCGAGAAGCGTGACGCTGATCCCGGATTCAGATCTCCCGGAGCCGGTCGTTACCGCATTGAGGTGAATTTTCAAACCGGTAAGTATAAATTAACCCGACTCTAAACCCTTAAATCATTACAACATGAAAAATAGTCTTAAACTGCTTTCGCTGGGTTGGGTACTGGTGTTAACCGTACTGGCCTGTACCAAAGTAGCCGATCTTCCTTTTTATGACAGGGGCAAGGCCGTTACCTTGAGTACTTCTTTTACCACCGTTGTCTCTACGCAGGCCGATTCTAATCGTAATGTGGTGAGCTTCTCGTGGACCAATCCCCAGCACGGAACCGATTCTGCCAATTACAAGTTTGTGCTTTCTATCGATAGTGCAGGCCGCAGTTTTGCGCGCGAAGTGACCAAGACCGTTATGGGTGCCAGAAGCACCACGCTCACTGGACGCGAGCTAAATAATATTTTGTTGAATTACGGATTCGCGGTTGGCAGACCCCATACGCTCGAAGTAAAAGTTACTTCCTCTTACGGAAATAACAACGAGAAACTTGAGTCCAATGTGGTTCGGGTAACCGTTACGCCTTTCGATGATCCCGCTGTGTTGACAACGCAAAATGCTACGCTGAGTCCCACGCTGGCTGTTTCAAACAATCCGGGCAATACCTTTAGCTGGACGCGCTCGTTCCCCGGCTACACTGGTAATATCACGTACACATTGCAATACGACTCTGCCGGAAAGAACTTTGCTACCCCCCGCGATTTTCCCGTGGGTGCGAATCTGCTGAATGTAACGCTGACCAATTTTGAGATGAACGAGACCGCCCTTAACGATGGTGTGGTGGGTGGAACGACCGGTCGTATCGAATATCGTGTAAGAGCGGTTACAGCGCAGGGAGCTGTTTCTTTCTCTAATGCAGTAAGTGTAACGATCAATACTTATGTACCCATCTTGCGCTTCTACATGCCTGGTGGCTATCAGTCTGCTACGGGTAATGGAAACAACTGGGATCCGGGAACGGCTCCTGAATTGATCCGTGACATCCGTCCCGAGGCCATGAATAAATTGTATTACATCTATCTCTACTTACCTGCCAACGCTGAGTTCAAGGTAACACAGGGTCGTTCTTGGGATATCAACTACGGCGGTACCAATAGTAACCTGGCTCAAAATGGAGCTAACTTCTCTGTTTCAACCGCAGGGGTTTACAGAATATCTATCGATCGTGCCAACATGAAGTACGATATCCGCGAAGGTCGTATGGGCTTTGTAGGAGGCGCTACGGGTGCTAACTGGAATCCCGGTGCTTCTTTCCCTGATTACGCAATGGGGCATCCCGAAAGGAATCTCTTCGTTGGATTAACCAACCTGAATAGTGCCGGAGGATGGAAGCTGATCGATAATAATGGGTGGAATAGCGGAGACATTACCGCCTCCAATGCCCGCAGCTATGGCGCCAATGGTGGTAGTGGTTCTACCATGCAGGTAAATGGTCCGAACATGCCCGATGTAAGTGCCACCGGCCGTTATCGTGTTATTTGGGATGGCCGTGATGTCAATAATATTAAATATGAGATCTCACCTGCTACCGAAATGCGCGTAGTAGGAGATGGTATCACTGGTGTTTCTGCCTGGAACCCCGGGGCCAGCCCACAGATGACCTATGTAGGTTCCGGTGTATGGACTATCTCTATTGCCCTTGAGGCCAACAAGGATATCAAATTCCTGGCCGGTAATGGCTGGGGCGCCTTCGATTACGAAGATGCCAGTGGAGGAAGCCAGTCCGTAGGAACGCCTCGTCGTATCAGATGGGAGGGAGGTAATAACTTTAAGACGCCCACTACGGCTCGGACCTACACCATTACTCTCAACGAAAATCTGCAGACCGTTACGATCAACTAATCGTATCCGATCTTTTAGTAAAAGAGTAGTCCTACCCGGGCTACTCTTTTTTTTGCCTTTCTTTTTATGCCTTACCTCGTAGCCAAGCGCTCCTTTTTCGACTGGCTTTAAGCTTGTCTATTTGATCTGCTTTCCAGTGTATTTTTAAATCTGATCAAAATTTTTATTGAAAATCAATGCTTTGTGGAGGCTCGATTAAAAATTAGTCGTTTTTCCCACTGCTTTATGCCCATGGGCACCTACCTTTGCCATCCCAATTTTTAAATCGGGTGCCGGGATAGCGGCACTCTCAAAAAACAAGTCATGAGCAAATTACATTTCACTACCAAACATGCGAACGAGGCTACCGTAAAACGCAACTGGTATGTTGTGGACGGTACTAATCAAACCGTTGGTCGTATGTGTGCCAAGATCGCTGCGGTACTCCGTGGTAAGAACAAAGCATGCTATACTCCCCACGTTGACACCGGCGATTATGTGATCGTCATCAATTGCGAAAAAGTGGTCTTTACCGGCAACAAGCTCGAGCAAAAGATCTACGATCATTTTACCGGATATCCCGGAGGACGTAAAGAAGAGACGGCTGCCAATCTTCAAAAGCGTCGTCCCGAAGTGGTCATTGAGCGCGCCGTTAAAGGTATGCTCCCCAAGAATCGCTTGGGTCGCAAGATGTACAAGAAATTATTCGTGTACGTTGGCACTGCGCACCCGCATGGTGCCCAGCAGCCCCAGGCTCTCAAATTCTAATTTAAAACTTTCAAATAATCTATAAATGGCAACAAACCAAACCAACGGAGTCGGTCGTCGTAAAGAAGCCGTAACCCGTGTTTTCATTTCGAAAGGAGATGGAAAGATCACTGTCAACGACAAGGATTATAAAAATTATTTTTCACTGGTCTATTTACAAAACCAGGTAGAGCGTCCCCTCAAGACCGTGGAAGCGACCGGTAAGTACGATATCAAGATCAATGCCGATGGTGGTGGCGTAAAAGGACAGGCCGAAGCGGCCATGCTCGGCATCGCCCGCGTGTTGGTAGAGTTGAATCCCGAGTTTCGTCCGGCCCTCAAAGCCGCTGGCTTGCTCAAGCGTGATCCTCGTTCTGTCGAGCGTAAGAAATTTGGTCACAAGAAAGCGCGTCGCAGCTACCAGTTCTCTAAACGTTAATCGAGCCTATTCATCAATAAAGTTTTTATACCTACCATGGAAAATAATACATCCTTACAACAGCAACTTCTGGAAGCCGGCGTTCATTTCGGTCACCTGAAAAAGAAGTGGAATCCCAAGATGCTGCCTTACATCTTTGCCGAAAAGAAAGGCATTCATATCATCGATCTTAACAAGACCGTTGAGTGCATGCAAGAATCCGCCGCTGCCTTAAAGCAGATCGCCCGCAGCGGAAAGAAGATCCTTTTTGTCGGCACTAAAAAGCAAGCTAAAGACATCGTAACCGAATGCGCCAAGCGTGTCAATATGCCCTTTGTGACCGAGCGTTGGTTAGGAGGCATGCTCACCAACTTCAATACCGTTCGTAAGAGCGTTAAGAAGATGCAGAGTATCGAAAAGATGCTCGGCGATGGTTCCTTCGACAGCATCACTAAAAAAGAGCGTCTGACCTTGAGCCGCGATAAGGATAAAATGGAGAAAGTGTTAGGGGGTATCGCACAATTAGGGCGCGTGCCTGCTGCTTTGTTCCTGGTTGATATCGGGCATGAGCATATCGCACTAGCCGAGGCAAAGCGTTTGGGCATTGCTACTTTTGGATTGGTCGATACCAACTGCGATCCCAATAAAGTTGATTTTGCCATTCCTGCCAATGATGATGCGACCAAGTCCATTACTGTTTTGGTCAACTATATCACCGCTGCCATTGCCGAAGGGTTGGCAGAGAGACAAGCGGCTAAGGAAGACGAAACAGAGGAAATGACCGACGATGAAAAGGAAAGAAGGGCTGCCAAATTGCTGGCCGAGGCTGAAGCCGAGGGCGGACGTGGAGCCGGTCGCCGGGGTGGTCCCGGGGGTGCTCGTCGCCGTACCAGCACCGGAAGTTCCAGCCGTGGACCCGGCGGAGCTCGTCGTTAATCTATTTATATCTAATAAATCTAGTTATGAGTACCGTAATGATCAGTGCACAAGACATTAATAAACTTCGCCAGGCCACCGGTGCCGGCATGATGGATTGCCGTAAGGCACTTACTGAAACAAATGGTGATTTTGAGGCGGCTATTGACTGGCTTCGCAAACAAGGCCAAAAGGTCGCGGCCAAGCGCAGTGACCGTGAGGCAAAAGAAGGCGTTGTTATCGCTCAGACCACTTCTGATAACAAGACGGGTATCGTTGTCTGTGTAAGTTGCGAGACCGATTTCGTATCAAAGAATGCCGACTTTATCGCTTTTGCCAAGAGCATCGCTGATGCGGCCATTGCCAATAATGTTACTTCTCTCGATCAACTGATGGGCGTTTCTATTGGTCAGCTGACCGTAGCTGCCCTGGTCGACGAAAAGTTGGCTACCATCGGCGAGAAGATCGGAGTCACCAAATTCGAACGCATCGATGCTCCCTATGTAGCTTCTTACATCCATGGAGCGTACCGTATCGGGGTATTGGTCGGTCTCGACAAAGTCGCCGCCGAGGCAGGAAAGGATGTGGCTATGCAAATTGCAGCCCTTAATCCTGTAGCAGTAGATGCTGATGCCGTACCGGCCGATGTGATCGCTCGCGAAAAAGATATTATCCTGGAGTTGATGAAGCAAGATCCCAAAATGGCTGGTAAGCCCGCCGAGATGCTCAATAAGATCGTTGACGGTAAAATGGGAGCTTTCTTTAAAGAGCAGACCCTCACAGCCCAAGCCTTTGTTAAGGACAGCAGCAAGTCAGTAGGTGATTACCTGCGTGAGTCGGGCAATGTGACCATTAGTTCCTTTAAGCGGGTGGCCCTGGGCTAAGTTCCTGCCATTCTTTACGATTTTTAAAGCGCCAGCTCTTTTCTGGCGCTTTTTTTATGGGCTGTCAAAAGATGTATCTTCGTTTTTTACAAGCTGCTGCTTATGTTACCTAAGTACAAACGCATTTTATTGAAACTCTCAGGCGAAGCGCTGATGGGGGATAAGAGTTTTGGATTCGATACCGATGTCATTGCGCAATATGCCCGTGATATCAAGTCCATTACCGATTTAGGTGTGCAAGTAGCCGTAGTGATCGGAGGGGGAAATATATACCGGGGCATGAACGAACAGGAAACCGGTATCGAGAGGGCGCATGGAGATTATATGGGGATGCTGGCCACGGTCATCAATGGGATGGCCTTGCAGGCCGGATTGGAGAAGATAGGGGTGTATACCCGCCTGCAAAGTGCAATAAAAATGGAGCAGATCGCTGAGCCCTATATTCGTCGCAGAGCCATTCGCCATTTACAGAAAGGCAGAGTAGTGATCTTTGGGGCCGGAACGGGCAATCCTTATTTTACCACGGATACCGCCGGCTCTTTACGCGCCATTGAGATTGGGGCCGATGTGATCCTGAAAGGAACGCGCGTTGATGGTATTTACACGGCCGATCCTGAAAAAGATCCCAAGGCTACTAAATATCAAACCATCAGTTTTCAGGATTGTCTGGCCCAACAACTCAAGGTAATGGACATGACGGCCTTTACTCTTTGCATGGAAAATAAGCTCCCCATTATTGTATTCAATATGAATGAGGCCGATAATCTTCGTCGCGTGGTAACCGGCGAAAAGGTGGGTACGCTTGTTCAGTAAGTAAATACCACCTAAAAAAAAGACGAAGTGATCAAACACCTCGTCTATTACTTCTTTTAAGAGAACTCTCTTTTACTAAGCTTTCTTTTTAGCCGCTTTTTTGGTCACGGTAGTCTTTTTAGCCGGACGACTTTTACCAAATGATCCTTTGAAGCGTTTTCCTTTTGCGGTTTTTTTATCTCCTCTTCCCATGGTATTTATTTTTGAAGGTTAAAATTAAATTCTTTCTGCTAATTCTTTGCCGGCCTTAAAACGCGCTACTTTCTTGGCCTTTATCCGAATAGGATCTCCCGTCTTGGGATTTCGACCATTACGGGCCGATCGTTTGGATACAGAGAAAGTACCGAAGCCCACCAGGGTTACCTTACCGCCTCCTTTTAGGGCCTTGGTGATCGATTCGGTCAATACATCAATAGCAGCATTGGCCTGGGCCTTAGTGATGCCGGTTTCGTCGGCAATTTTGGAAATGAGATCGGCTTTGTTCATGTAGTGGTTTTGGCAACGTGTAAAGAGCGACAAATTTAGCCGCTTTTTCATAGCAGAAAAATTAAAACTTGCTTTTGCACTACTAATCCACAATTTTCATGAGCGTTCTAAAGGCGATGAAGTTTTCACCCCATTTTTCCAGACCTTTTTGACGCATAGCCGGCGCAAACTCAGTCATATATCGATCGTAGTCCGCACGCGAAGCAGCCCGGTACTGCACGGCATAGGTAAGGCCTTCTTCGTCGGTATTTTCTAGCAGTTGCAGGGTGGTAGCCTGATTAAAACAACCCGTTGCGATCATATCGGGAATATGCTCTTGTTGTAGCCATTGCAGCCAATCTTGGGCAATAGCATGCGCTACTTTGATGGTGACATTATAAATGAGCATGATCATTATTTTTTTAACCGTAAATACACAGGACAATGGTCAGAATGTTTTACCGCTGCTAAAATATCGGCATCGGTCAATTTCTTCCCCAATGGTTGGCTAACGTTTATGTAGTCGATACGCCATCCTTTATTTTGCAATCGCACCGAGGGAAAACGCTGACTCCACCAACTGTATCGATGTGGTTCGGGATGAAAGACACGAAAGGTATCTATCCATCCGCTTTTGAAAAAGTTCGTCATCCACTCTCTTTCTGCCGGTTGAAAGCCCGATGAATTCTTATTACCCTTTGGATCATGAATATCAAGTTCCGTATGCGCAATATTATAATCTCCGCAGAGGATCAGCTGGGGATACTTTTTTTGTAGTTTTTTTAGCCAGCGTGAGCATTCTTCGAGCCATACGTATTTAAAGGCTTGTCGTTCGTCGCCAGCGCTTCCGCTGGGAAAATAGGCATTGATAAGGCGAATGGCTCCAAAGTCAAGTTGAATGACACGACCTTCGTCATCACTTGGTCCGTGGCCATTTCCATACTCTACCCGATCGGGCTTGATCTTGGTAAAAACAGCTACTCCGCTATACCCCTTTTTTTTGGCACTGAACCAGTAGTCGCTAAAGCCCATTTGATGAAGCGGGGTCAGATCTACATCCTCGGGTCTTGCCTTGGTCTCTTGCAGGCAAATAATATCGGCCGGATCGGTAGCAAGCCATTCCCAGAAGCCCTTTTTAATAGCGGCCCGAATACCATTAACATTATATGAGATAATTCGCATGCGAAACCTGCCGAAAAAGCTCGAATTTTGAATATGGCACATCGACAGGCCGGCAATTTACAGTATTAACCGCTTAAATCTTGTTTGTATGAGTACCGCTTCTGCACATCCTGCTCAGAAAAGACTTATCCCCGCTGCCCAATCTGTCTATCTCGAAGGGCCTAAGAGCAGAGGGTATGAATTATTATTTGCCTGGCGCGTATTTAAACAATTCATCAAAGGATTTAGAACGCTTCACTTCGCAGGACCTTGCATTACCGTTTTCGGATCGGCTCGTTTTTCGGAAGAGCATCCATATTACCAGCAAGCGCGTGCGTTCGGTAAGCGAATCGCCGCCCTAGGGATGACCACCCTTACCGGTGGAGGGCCTGGTATTATGGAGGCAGCCAATCGCGGAGCCTACGAGAACAATGGTCAATCGGTAGGATGTAATATTATCTTGCCCTTTGAGCAAAAAGAGAATCCCTATCTGCATTACTCAGTGACCTTTGAACATTTTTTTGTTCGTAAAGTATTGCTGGTAAAATATTCATATGCCTTTATAATCATGCCGGGCGGATTTGGTACCATGGATGAGTTGTTTGAGACACTTACCCTGGTGCAGACCCAAACCATTACACCGTTCCCGATCGTTTTGTTTGGCAAAGCGTATTATCAACCTCTCATGGATGCCATTCATGATATGGAAAAGCAGGGCACGATCTCTCCGGAAGATCTGTCGCTGGTAAAATTTACCGATGACATCGACGAGGCCATGGAATTTATTTCTTCGTATATCAGCAAGAACTATGCGATTAAACCCCGTAAACGATATTGGTGGTTATTTGAGAAGCGATAAAATTAATTTCAACTAAGTTTGTTTCACAATACTAATTTATGCAACTATCCGGAGTAGATATATTGGGCTATGTAGCCGGGCTGATCACCGCTTTTACATTTCTGCCACAGGTTATCAAAACCTGGAAAACTCAATCGGCAAAGGATGTATCGTTAGCGATGTTCCTGATCGCCCTGACCAATCAGATCTTGTGGTTGGCCTTTGGGATCTTGCGGGTCGATCCTGTCATTATCATTACCAATGCCGTCATGCTTTTAATGACATCCCTTATGATTGCGCTCAAACTAAAGTATAACCATCGATAATGCAAATCGATACCCTTATCTGGGATCTGGGCGGTGTACTGGTCGACTGGAGTCCGTTGTACGTATATGATGATCGTTACTTTTCCGATCGTAGCGAACGTGATTATTTTTTTCAGCATATCTGTACCGCCGACTGGAACGAGCGACAGGATGCGGGCTACTCGCTACAACAGGCTACCGAAGAAAAGCTAAACGAATTTCCGGATCCACGTTGGCGACAACCCATCCTCGATTTTTATGGACGCTGGGAGGAGATGCTTCGTGGTCCTATCGTGGAGACCGTTAGTATTTTTGAACAACTCCGGGCGCAAAAGAAATATCGGTTTTATGCCCTTACGAACTGGAGTGCCGAAACATTTCCGATCGCCTTGCAGCGGTTTGATTTTCTCCACTGGTTCGATGGCAGACTCGTGAGTGGCGAAGAAGGGACTCGGAAGCCCTTTGCTGCATTTTATCAATTACTTTTCGACCGCTATCTTATAGATCCGTCCCGTGCCTTGTTTATAGATGATAATCTGCGTAATGTCAAAGCAGGAGAGACCTTGGGACTTTCTGGCATTCATTTTGCGTCAGCTGCCACTTTGCAGACCGAATTGGTCGCGAAGGGTTTACTATAATCCGTAGGGTTAGCCAGAGCGGCTTGATCTTTTAAAAGGCCTTACTGCCTGAATATTGGTTTGCTACTTATTCCAGTACCGGGCGAAGCCATTTCTCTGCCTCTTCCAAACTCATTCCTTTACGGCGGGCATAGTCTTGTAATTGATCGCGGTCGATCTTTCCCAATCCAAAATAATGACTGCCGGGATGGGCAATATACCATCCACAAACCGAGGCGGGTGGGTTCATGGCCAGACTCTCAGTAAGGGTAATACCAATATTTTCGGTGGCTTGTAGCAGCGAAAAAAGTTTACGTTTCTCCGTGTGGTCAGGACAAGCCGGATAACCAGGAGCCGGACGGATTCCCTGGTATTTTTCACCGATCAGCTCATCATTGCCGAGTACTTCGTTCTTGGCGTATCCCCAATATTCTTTTCGTACTTGTTCGTGTAAGCACTCAGCAAAGGCTTCAACAAAGCGATCTGCTAAAATTTGTACCAAGATCTTATTGTATTCATCTTGCTCACCGGCGTACCGATCGATATATTTTTTAGCACCGTGTATTGTCACGGCAAACGAGCCCATGTAATCGGTCCCTAACTCAGCCGGACAAATAAAATCAGCCAGTGAAAAATTAGGTTGCCCTACCGCCTTTTTAAGTTGCTGTCGCAGCGATTCGATCTTGACCTCACCTTGTTCGGTTTGTAAGGTGATCGTATCTGCATTATTGCTGGTAGCCGGCCAAAATCCGATCACGCCCTCGGCGCGAAACCAATTTTCTGCCACGATCTTTTTCAGAAGTCCTTGCGCATCATGGAAAAGTCGAGTGGCTTCAGTTCCAAAGATCGGATCGGAGAGTACAGCCGGATAGCGTCCGGGCATTTCCCAGGCAATAAAGAAGGGTCCCCAGTCAATATATCGAGCAATGGTCGCCAGGTCATAATTTTTTAATACCTGTATGCCGGTGAACGAAGGAGTAACCGGGCGATATTTTTTCCAGTCAAAATATTCCTTGGTCACAACGGCCTCTTGATAGGGGATCAGGTTTTTCTTTCCTTTGTTCAAGAATTGCTGTTGTAGCCCTTCGTATTCCGTCTGGGTTTGTTGCAGGAGTTCTTTTTTCTGCTCTTTGTTCAGCAGCGAACTGACAACGGTTACACTGCGCGAGGCGTCCA
>JBIIHS010000183.1:0-3461 GCA_044235515.1 Chitinophagaceae bacterium
TGAACACCAAGGAAAGTACTATATAGCCGACTGGAAATCGAATCACCTGGGGAATAGGCCCGAAGATTATCACCAGCAAGCCATGGCTGCTGCCATGGAATCCAATAATTATCACCTTCAATACTACCTCTATACAGTAGCGGTAAAAAGATACTTGCAAACCCGTATGGATGACTTTGACTACGAAACACAATTCGGAGGCGTATTTTATCTATTTATCAGAGGTATGCGGGTCGGGTCAAGACATGGCATTTATTTTCATAAGCCTATCAAGCAAGATATTGAACAACTGGAGCAGTTACTGGTAAAGAAAATTCATTCGTAAAATAATCTCGCAGTGAATAATTTACCAACGAGTTGCCCTTCCAAACAATAACGCCCAATATATACCCTCTCTAAGAATACGTTCCATAGTAGCCAAAACTATTTTGTGAACAAATAGTTGACCGCCATAATGAGGTTTTTTATAACTTGACATTTCAAAATATACCATGAATAGTCTACTCATTCTTATAATAGGCTTACTCCTGATCGCTATCGTATTGATCTATCTTTTTAGAAACAAGAATACGACGGAACTGCCGCAATTGATGGCCAAATTGACCGAGCTGCAAACAGTCCTATCCAAGATCGAAACGAACGTAAAAGAAGACTTTAGGGTTAATCGCGAAGAAACAGCATCAATAGCCAAATCGAATCGAGAAGAATTAAATCAGGCAATTACCACCTTTAGGGCAGAAACAACCGAAAAGATCCAGCAATTGAATAGCCAGAGTGTCGCTACCCTCGAAAAAGTAAATACGACCTTGGAGCAAAAAGTATCCGCTCTTATTGAAAAAACAGAAAATAGCTTCAAGGAATTTGGTGGAACCTTTGAGAAAAGCGTACGGTCTTTTAATGAGCTACAGCGTGAAAAGTTCGCACAGCTCGAGAATAAGCAAAATGAATTAGTACAGGGCACCGAAAAAAAACTAGAAAGTATTCGTACCACCGTAGAGGAAAAACTCGAAAAAACACTCAGCGAACGATTAGGACAAAGCTTTGAGGTCGTTGGCAAGCAACTTATCGAGGTGCAAAAAGGACTGGGAGAAATGCAAACCCTTGCCCAAGATGTAGGAGGACTGAAAAAAGTACTGAGCAATGTAAAAATGAGAGGGGGCATTGGAGAGGTTCAGCTTTCGCTCTTACTCGACCAACTACTGGCACCCGATCAGTACCAGTCCAATGTAAAAACTAAAAAGGGAGAAGATTCGATCGTGGAGTTTGCTATTAAACTTCCTGGAAGAGATGCTGAACTAGAGCAGATTTGGTTACCCATCGATGCTAAATTTCCAAAAGACAAGTACGAGCAACTACAAGAGGCCTATGATACCGGAGATATCACACTGATACAACAGGCGCAAAAAACATTAGAAGATGCCATCAAAAGTATGGCCAAAGATATTTGCCAGAAATATCTAAACCCGCCGGCTACGACCGACTTTGGTATTATGTTTCTTCCATTCGAGGGTATCTATGCCGAGGTCGTGCGAAAAGCTAGTCTGTTAGAAGATATCCAACGTGAGTACAAGGTGATCATTACCGGACCCTCTACCCTGGCTGCCATTCTCAATAGTTTACAAATGGGCTTTCGCACCCTCGCCATCCAAAAAAGGAGTAGCGAGGTATGGCAAGTGTTGGGTGCTGTTAAAAAAGAATTCGAAAATTTTGGAGGCTTACTAAGTAAAGCGCAAAACAATATCCAGACCGGATTAAATCAATTAGACGATGTAATGGGTGTCCGAACAAGAGCGATCAATAAAAAATTAAAAAGTGTTACCGTCTTACCCGAAGGAGAGACAAAATTGATCTTGCCCGATGTGTCCGACCCGGACTTATTGGATGAGGAAACGGAAAACTAAGCCGTAAAATCAGCTACGACCATAAAAGTGAAAATAAAAACCTACACTGCAGAAAAAAAAGCTCTCTTGGTAGTTTTATTTCTACTTTTTTGTCAATTTAATCTACTGCTAGCATGGCACAGCCCTGTAAACGTTTTCAAGGTTGATTCAATTTTACCTACCCTTTCCCAAGAGAAGGGAATTAATAAGAAGCTCGAAATTCCTCGGCTAGATCAACAAGACCAACCGCTGTTCCATACGGGTTTTTCCCTACTATTTGATGAAGTTCACAAACAAGCGCGTTGGGTAGCCTATTCATTAACAAAGAACCAGCGACTGAATTTAGCAGAAAGAACAGATAAATTTATTGAAGACCCGTTACTTAGCGTTCCCTCGGCCAGTAATCAAGATTATAATCGTTCTGGATACGATAAGGGGCATTTGGCGCCGGCGTTAGATATGAGCTCGTCTGTACAGACGATGGCAGAGAGCTTTTACTTAACCAATATCAGCCCACAAGTTCCAGCCTTTAACAGAGGGATCTGGAAAAAACTAGAGACCTTGGTCAGAAGCTGGGCCACAGTGCATGATACCCTTTATATTGTTACCGGCCCCATTTTGAGCGGGGCTAGTCGATCCATTGGCCCCAATAAGGTGACGGTACCAGAACACTTTTACAAAGTGATCATTAGCAACAGCAATAATAAGATCAAGGGAATTGGCTTCGTGCTGCCCAATACAAGAAGCAATGCCGAGCTAAAAGATTTCTCGGTCAGTATCGATAGCGTCGAGAGTCTGACAAAAATTGATTTTTTTCCGGCCCTACCCGATGCAACAGAAAAAACGGTAGAAAAGGAACATTGCATTAGTTGCTGGACATGGACGGCCACCAATAAGCCAGCCCGTACTCCTCCCCGAAAACCAAATACGACCGTAACAATTGAGCCCTCCTCGAACAATGTCACTTTGCCCGGTAACAAAGCACTAACCAAATTGATTTTTAACAGAAGAAAATAGCATTGCCTTTTTCTTTCTCTATAGCTAACTGTTATGGAAAGGAGATCGGCTGTATCATTTGACGCTATGCTTCTTCCTTACTTCGATACCTTAGAAGTATAGAAAACCCTATAAGCCTCCGGCACCTGCAAAATACTCGCCTTGGGGCTTTTTACGGGTCGTAAATAAAATGGGTTCAGTTGTTCTAGTAAGTTTAGCCTTTATCTGCTCAAAATCCACCAGTGCCAATTGACCACCCGGGAGAACGGCTACAATCTCCATAGATCGGTCAGCAGAAAGATAGATCGGATTATTTTTCCAATTACTAAAATCTACTACTGAATTATCTTCTTTCATGACACAAAAGAGTCTGATCTTTTGAAAATCCTTGATCTGCTCTTGAAAATCAAAACGAGCTGTTACAGGAACAAAATCAGTGAGTTTAACAGCCTTGTCGATATTCCAAATACCCATTCTATTGATCTTAAAAGTATTGAGAAGATCGGCTTCTTTTTTAAGTCGTGCCATTTCGGCTTCGATATCTTGTTGCACCGTATCGGCCTAAGAACCGATCTTTCATGACAG
>JBIIHS010000184.1:0-3450 GCA_044235515.1 Chitinophagaceae bacterium
GCACGGCCGAATTATTGCCTAGTATGGTTACGGAGAACATGGTCAGGTGTCTGAAAATTCATTATCGAGTAATTCTCTTTCGATCTCTTCCATTTGTACGATATCCCAGGCCTCGCTTTCGGTGGGCGTTACGTTCATTACCTCGAGCAATTCCTCTTTCTCTAGCGTGTCTACAACGTTTTGTTGCATCTCACAGATGACAAAGGACCGGTTGTGTTCATAAAATTCTTGTTGAAGTTCCATCAGTTTTTTTGCTCCATCCAGTTCAATTGCGGGCACGACGCTCATATTGAGTACCACATTGCCTGGGGGCTCAGACGATTTAACATCCGTTTTCAGGTATGGAGTCAGTTTTTGGCTCAACTCCTCTGCCAATGTAGCAGTAAGACAGGGAGTTGTCACACTAACTACGTAAAACCGCTCTTTGGTATCAATTTTGACTTCCATAGGGGGGTGAGGTATCCGATTTTTATTAACAAGGGTTTATAACCCGTCGGGAACCCTTCCCAAATTTATTTGTTAATATTGTAAGAACAGTAATAATCTGTAAAATGGATAATAATTTTTCTGCGCAGGTAAAAGAGATCATATCGTTCAGTCGCGAGGAAGCCTTGCGCTTGGGCAATGATTTTATCGGTACCGAGCATCTATTGTTAGGGCTTATCAGAGAGGGGGATAACACTGCGCTGCGCATCCTAAAGAGTTTTAATGTAGACGTGTACGAGTTGCGAAAGGAGATTGAGCTGGCCGTAAAGGATAAAACAGGTAAGAATATTGCCAACATCAATTCGCTTCCTTTGACCAAGCAAGCCGAAAAGGTCATTCGGGTCACGGTACTCGAGGCTAAGGCCCTCAAAAGCGCTACCGTAGAGACCGAGCATCTGATGCTTTCGATCTTAAAGAACAAAGAAAATATTGCTACCCAGATATTGGGTCAGTTTGATGTCGATTATGATATTTTCCGTCAAGAATTAGGCATTGTCAAGTCGAATGAGACGCGGGCTGAGTTTCCGGAAGAAAATGAGGAAGATTTTGAGGAAGAGAAAAAATTTGGTTCCGCCAAGCCGGCGGGCAAGTCGGGGTCTGCTGCAAAAAGTAAGACACCGGTACTCGATAATTTCGGACGAGATATTACTCGCTTGGCCGAAATGGGATCGCTCGACCCCATCGTAGGTCGCGAAAAGGAGATCGAACGAGTGTCTCAGATCCTTTCTCGTCGCAAAAAGAATAATCCCATTCTGATCGGTGAGCCAGGGGTAGGTAAGACGGCGATCGTTGAGGGATTGGCCTTGCGTATCATACAGCGAAAAGTTTCAAGAGTGCTTTTCGATAAGCGCGTTATTTCACTCGACCTGGCGGCCCTGGTGGCCGGAACCAAGTATCGCGGTCAGTTCGAAGAACGCATGAAAGCGATCATGAACGAGCTGGAAAAGAACCGCGACGTGATCTTATTCATTGATGAATTGCATACGATCGTAGGGGCCGGTGGGGCCAGCGGTTCGCTCGATGCGAGCAATATATTCAAGCCGGCACTGGCTCGCGGAGAGCTTCAGTGCATTGGGGCGTCCACGCTCGACGAATATCGCATGCACATCGAAAAAGATGGTGCCCTCGACCGACGCTTTCAAAAGGTCGTGATCGATCCTCCTAGTGTCGAGGATACGATACAGATCTTGAATAATATCAAAAGCAAGTACGAAGATTACCATAATGTGAGCTATGATCAGGAAGCCATTGATGCTTGCGTAAAACTTTCGGATCGCTATGTGACCGACCGACTTCTTCCTGATAAGGCCATCGATGTGATGGATGAGGTAGGAGCCCGCGTGCATTTGAAAAACATCAATGTGCCTCAAAGTATCACGGAACTCGAAGCAAAGATCGAAGAGGTTAAGAACGAGAAGAATAAAGTGGTCAAGAGTCAAAAGTTCGAAGAAGCCGCCTCCTTACGTGACACTGAAAAAAGACTGCAAGAGGAGTTGGAGCGAGCCAAGTCCGATTGGGAAGAAGAGAGCAAGCATAAGCGTTTTCCCATTGGTGAAGAGGATATTGCCGAGGTGATCAGTATGATGACCGGCATACCTGTAAAACGGATGGTGCAGGCCGAAACAGAGAAGCTACGTCGTATGGCAGATGATATGCGTGGCATGGTCATTGGGCAAGATGAGGCCATTCAAAAAGTGGTAAAGGCCATACAGCGTAACCGTGTCGGACTTAAGGATCCTCGCAAGCCGATCGGGACCTTTATATTCCTGGGACCCACCGGAGTAGGTAAGACCGAACTGGCGCGCTCATTGGCCCGTCACATGTTCGACTCCGAAGAATCGCTCATTCGTATCGATATGAGTGAATACATGGAAAAGTTCACCGTAAGTCGTTTGATCGGTGCTCCTCCGGGTTATGTGGGATACGAAGAGGGTGGGCAGCTTACAGAACGAGTACGGCGTAAACCCTATAGTGTGATCTTGCTCGACGAGATCGAAAAGGCGCACCCCGATATCTACAATATCTTGTTGCAGGTGTTGGATGATGGTCAACTGACCGATGGACTCGGTCGTAAGGTAGATTTCAAGAATACGCTGATCATCATGACATCCAATATTGGTGTTCGTCAGCTTAAGGATTTTGGCACCGGGGTAGGGTTTACTACTACGTCCAAGCTCGAGAACGAAGAAGAAGCCAATAAAGCGGTCATTGAAAAGGCCTTGAAAAAGACCTTCTCTCCCGAATTCTTGAATCGTATCGACGATGTGGTCATCTTCAATAGCCTATCCAAAGACAATATCTTCCACATTATCGATATCCTGATGAAGGGTGTCATGAAGCGACTGACCAACCTCGGCTTTAGTCTGGAATTGACCGAAAAGGCCAAGAGCTTTTTGGCAGACAAGGGTTATGATGTCCAATTCGGGGCCAGGCCACTGCATCGAGCCATTCAGAAATATCTCGAAGATCCCCTGGCAGAAGAGATACTGAATATGCAAATAAAGTCTGGAGATGTCTTGATCGCTGATGTGAACGAAGAAAGCTCCAAGCTGTTCTTTACGCTTAGCCAAGAGATCTCTGCATCAAGCAAGGCATAACGATCTTATAATTTATTCCCAAGAGGAGCTAGTTTACCGGGCTCCTTTTTTTATTTTTGAGCCATGCCCCCTTCCCCAATTATTATCACACTCGATGGCTGGTCCAGTTGCGGTAAGAGTACCTTGGCCAAAGCGTTAGCAAAGGCCTTGGGTTACGTTTTTGTCGACAGCGGCGCCATGTACCGGGCGGTAACACTTTATTTTCTGCGTAAAGAGATCGATCTCTCCTGCGAAAAGCAAATACAACAAGCTTTATCCGAAATCGAGCTGGGGTTTGTCTTTAATGCCGGGCGGGGCGCCAGCGATATTTATTTGAATGGCGAAAATGTGGAGCCTCTTATCCGTGATATGAAAGTGGCCGAGAAGG
>JBIIHS010000185.1:0-3446 GCA_044235515.1 Chitinophagaceae bacterium
CCGAAGTTTTTATATTTGGAAAGATCATGTAAAATATCTGAGGCGGGGGTAATGGGATACGAACCCAAGAAAAGCGGTAGCCCCGATTGTTGAGAGGCCGCGATCAAGCCCAACGACAAAGACTGATTACCCATAATGGAACGATACGAGCCCGGTTCCATCCTGGCCTTTTCTACTGTATAGGTGGTGTGAAAGGTTTCGGTGGTATCACCGTAATTGAAACCGGCCTGCAAGACCCGAATATTGCTGTCGAGGATATCGGGCTTTTTAGAAAATTTTTCTTTGAGAAAATTGATCGTATTGGCCATTTCCCTTCCATACATCCAATATAGAAAACCCAATACGAACATGTTTTTGGCGCGGTCTTTTTCTTTCATACCCAGTGGGGAATCCTTCAAAGACTCGCGCGTCATCTTGGTCACGTCCATGCGGATCAACTCGTAGTTCGCCAAGGAGCCATCTTCGAGAGGATTGACTCCCTCGGGATAATTGGCAAGCCGCAGATTCTTCGCATCGAAGCCATCGGTATTGGCAATGATCTTGCCACCCTTTTTAAGGGCCTTGAGATTCACCTTTAGGGCTGCCGCATTCATAGCAACCAGCACATCGCAGATATCTCCCGGAGTAAAGACCCGGTCGGAAGAAAATCGTAATTGGAATCCACTCACGCCAGGCAGGGTACCCTGTGGGGCTCGTATCTCGGCGGGAAAGTCCGGAAAAGTAGCCAAGTCGATCCCAAGAAGGGCCGTATTGGTGGTAAACTGGCTTCCGGTCAATTGCATACCATCTCCACTATCGCCGGCAAACTTGATTACCACATCCTGTAAGGTCTCTTGCATTTTGGCCATGTACGATCTGCTATGTGTTCGTTACGAAATTAGTTATTCTTTTGCTTTAACTGTCCCATCCAAACTGGCCGGCCCTGCCACTTTCTAACTAACAGCATCAATCCTACAAAGATGAAAAAGAACGGTCCGGCAAAACCTAGTAAGGCTATATATCGGGTTCCATAGAATTTCTCCATCGGACGACGCAGTCGCTCGGCGATCAGGTACATCCCCGGAACCAATAACAAGGTCAAGAAGAAAGAAAAGATCAGTCCGAAAATGATGGTCCAACTAAGAGGTCCCCAGAATACCACGCTGTCACCTCCGAAAAAGATATTAGGACGTCCCTGCTGAAATAATCCAGCAAAATCTATGTTGAAGCCAACGGCCAACGGTAATAACCCCAATATGGTAGCTACGGCCGTTAACAACACGGGAATGATACGGATCTTACCCGCCTGTATGGCCGCCTCGCGTGTTCGGTATCCTCGGGTACGAAGCTCATCGGTAAACTCGATCAATAAGATACCGTTCTTGATAACGATACCGGCCAATCCAACGATCCCTACTCCCACCATGATGGAGGCCAGTGTGATGCCACTGAGGGCATACCCCAGAAATACCCCGATCACCGAGAAGAAAATTTCCGTGATCACGATAAAGGGTTTGCTCATACTATTGAACTGCAACACTAATATTAAAAAGATAAGACCGATGGCCATCAATAAAGCAGTACCTAAGAATGCCTGTGTTTGCTTCTCTTGCTCGCTTTGCCCGCTTTGACGGATCTGGACATTTTCAGGTAAGGCATTTTTTTGTTTGAAGTCTTCGATCCTTTCGGCCAATGCTGCATTGATGCGAGTTACTTGGGTCGGATCGGTTACGCTACTTTGCAACTGAATGGTTCGGCGAACATTTTTTCGCTTGATTCCTCCAGCCGTATTGGTGTACGACAAAGTAGCCACGGCTCCAAGCGGTAGCGATTTGATCTGCATCGTATTCATATCCATAAATACAACACGCATATTGAGCAGGTCCTCGACATTACTGCGATAGCCGGCGGCATAGCGCAAACGGATCTTATACTCATCTTCACCATCCTTGATCTTGCTAACCTCTTTTCCGAACTGGGCCGTGCGAAGGGCCATACCTATTTGGGCCGTGCTGATCCCCTCCATGGTACTTCTGGCCCGATCGATCGTAATGGTGATCTCGGGATTGTTAAGATCCACATCGGCCTTAAGACTCGAGATCCCTTCAATTTTATATTGATCGAGGTATTGTAACAGGCGAGTTGACACCTTGGCAAGTTCCTCGAAATCGTCTCCAACTATCTCGATATTGACAGGAGGGTCTGTGGGCGGGCCATTAGTCTCCTGATCGACCTCTACACTGACTCCGGGAATACCTTGTACGGCTTCCCGAATGGCGGTCAGGTAGGGAGCAGAAGACTTACCATGTCGTTTTTCGAATTCAACAAAAGAAACCTGAATACGCCCCAGGTGCGGCTGTATGCTTCGGTTATTATCGCGAGGATTATTGGCGCTGACCGCTACGTTGCTGATAACGCTCTCTACAATGGAACCATCCTGACCGGGAGGCTGATCCTTGAGCACCGACATGACACGGGTTTCGAGTACACGGGTTATACTGTCGGTATACTCCACATCGGTACCAACAGGAAGCTTGGCATAGACATACACAAAGTTGGGATCGCCTGAGGGGAAAAAGGTCATCTTATTTCCGCGCAGCATCAATAATAAAAGTGAGATAGCGAATAATCCGAACAAAGAGGCGAACATCTTGATCGGACGCTTTCCAACCAAAAGCCAACGAAGCAATTGCTCGTAACGAGACATCAGGGAAGGGAGTGTCCGGTGCTGAAAATGATGGATCCAACGCTTGAGCAAATAAGAATAGAAGACCATTAAGGCCGACATCAACAATAAGAAATTGGCAACTCCATGTGCTCCCAGCAGATGAAGAAGGGCTCCCCCGATCAACAAGACCCAAAACCATTTAGCGCGAAATACATTCTTCTTTTGGTGAGTGGACATAGGTTCTTCGGGACGCATAAAGCTGACCGCAAAGACCGGATTAAAGATAAAAGCAACGATCAACGAAGCGGCCAGCGTCAAGATGAGCATGGTCGGCAAATAGATCATGAACTTACCGATGATCCCTTTCCAGAAAAGTAGCGGAACGAAAGGTGCCAGTGTAGTGGCCGTTCCAGCCAGCACCGGAATAAATACCTCCCCTGCTGCTTCCTTGGCACTACGTATAATAGGAACTTTTCCGTTATCGAAGATCCGGTGCGTATTTTCTATGACCACAATGGCATCATCGACAATGATCCCCAATCCAAATAATAGGGCGAACAGTACAATAAAGTTGAGCGTTACGTTGCCTCCCACAATGGCGTCGGCCAGCGGCAAGAATAAAAACGCTACAAAAACACTCAGGGGAACACTCAGTGCCACAAAAAAAGCGTTGGTAACCCCCATAAAGAACATCAAGATGAGCAGTACAAGTATAAACCCGATGATGATGGTATTGATGAGCTCGTTAAAGGAGGTGCGCGTTCCCTTACTCTGATCGCCGGTAAAGACGACAGTAAGA
>JBIIHS010000186.1:0-3442 GCA_044235515.1 Chitinophagaceae bacterium
ACGTGGCTCCTTTTTCTATAAAAAGCTTTCCAGCGCCGATCACTCGGCATCCCTTGGGCACGGCAGCCGATCTTCTGCCCTTAGTCAATAGCGTAAAATCTGCTTGTAGAGACCAGGCATTATGTCGAAGAATATCCCAGGGATAAACAATAGATCGTAATTCGCCTTTATACGAGACACTACGATCCATCTTGATCTTATGCGCACCCATCACCTGCTTTTGGGATACTCTATAGGCAATGGCTGCCCCATTGTTATCGAGCAAACATTCCCCATTCTTCAAGGACTTGATCGCCCTATACAAATCAGGAGTGGGTAAGATATTGCCGTGCAATAGCCACCAGGTCTGCCCCGCACCAAGTTGATCGAAATCGACATGACACTCGCTATCCTTATAATTATTTTGTCGTTTATCGACAGAGGAAAGCCGAAACATCCTCTCCCATTTTTCGCGAATCGTCAGAATGCCGACCCGGATATCTTGCAGCGAGCGAATCAACGTGAAGGGAAACAGTAATTCCGGTTGACAGAATTCTTCGGTAAACACAATTCGCTGCTTCGCCATAGATAAGATAAAATTAAAAAAAACGCCCCGACGAAGCGAGGCGTTTTCAAAGCGTTAGGCCAATTATTTCTTGGCGTATTTCTTTTTGAACTTATCGATACGACCCGCCGTATCGACCAGCATATTCTTACCGGTAAAGAACGGATGGGAGGTATTGGAAATTTCAAGTTTGATCAGTGGATACTCGTTGCCATCTTCCCATTTAACGGTTTCCTTGGAGGCAGCTGTAGATCGGCTTAAAAATGAGTGTCCATTGCTCATGTCCTTAAACACCACCATACGGTAGCTTTCGGGATGGATTCCTTTTTTCATAAAACTATGATTTTTAAGGTCTTACGGATTTTGCCGTAAAGATTATTAAATAGTGGAAGGCAAAGGTACGATAAGGGGGTTTTCGCTCCAAATCAATCGCGCATGTTGACATATTGCAAGGGAATACCTAGCGAACTGGTCTTGCACAGCTGAATTACCGACTGTAAATCGTCGATCTTTTTACCCGTTACGCGTACCAGATCGTCATTGATGGCAGCCTGTACCTTGAGCCCGGAGTCCTTGATGGCTTTAACTATCTTTTTGGCGTCTTCCTGGGCCAGCCCGTTCTTTACTTTTACCTCCTTTCGCCAGATCTTCCCTTGCTGGCTTCCCTCTTTGGCCGTATCAAATGCTTCGGGGGCAATGCCTTGCTTGTGGGCGCGATTGATGAGTACATCGAGCAGTTGACGCATCTTCATATCGTCATCAGTCTCGAGCTTAAGCTGAAAGGTCTTTTTATCTAATTCGATCAAGATGTGCGACCCCTTAAAGTCAAACCGATTGGTGATCTCCCGTTGTGTTACATTGACAGCATTATCGAGCGCCTGGGCATCTACTTTACTGACGATATCGAATGATGGCATGGGCAATGAATTTGTGCAAAGATAGACGCTAAAAACGCAAAAAACCGACGAGGGCTTATTAACTTGCAGCAATGCACACTCGCTTTATCGATTACCGATCGGATACCGTAACAAAGCCCACCCCCGCCATGCGAGAGGCCATGTCGGCCGCTACGGTGGGAGATGATGTATTTGGTGAGGATCCTTCCATCAATCGACTGGAAGAAAAATGTGCCCGCCTCTTTGGGATGGAGGCAGCCGTATTTTGCCCCTCCGGTACGATGACGAACCAGATCGCCATTAAATGTCATACCCAACCGGGAGACGAGGTAATCTGCGAAGAAAATTCTCATATCTATCAATATGAAGGAGGCGGGATCGCCTTTAATGCAGGCGCTTCGGTAAAATTACTAGCCGGAGATCGCGGGCGTATCCATGCTCGCCAAGTAGCGGACGCCATTCAGCCCGACGATGTACACCGTCCTATTAGTCGACTGGTCTCCCTCGAAAATACCAGCAATCGTGGGGGCGGTTGTTGCTATGACTTTAATGAGATTGTGGCCATCAAAACAGTGTGCCAAGAAAAAGGATTGGCCCTACATCTCGATGGAGCCAGGGTATGGAACGCCATTATTGCCCAGAACGAAAACTACCTGCTTTATGGAAGCACGTTCGATAGTATCTCAGTTTGTCTTAGCAAGAGTCTGGGATGCCCTGTCGGAAGTTTACTGCTGGGGAGCACTTCCTTTATCAAAAAAGCAAGACGTATCCGCAAAGTTTTCGGAGGAGGAATGCGCCAAGCAGGGTCCTTGGCGGCGGCGGGCCTTTATGCGCTCGATCACCATATTGATCGGTTAAAGCAAGACCATATCCATGCACAACAGTTGGCCGCTTGCATCGCAAAGAAGCCCATTGTAAAGATGCTGCTCCCTGTAGAGACCAATATCATCATCTTTGAACTACAAGAGGGACTATCCGCTCCCGCTATGGTGGCTTCCTTAAAGGAGAAAGGTATACTGGGTTATGCGATTAGCCCGGTTCGAATTCGATTGGTCACCCACCTCGATATCAGCGAAAACGATATTCATCAAACCATCGAAGTACTCAACGCATTATAGCAATATGCTAGCCTCCATCAACCCTACAAAGACCAAGGCCTGGAAACAGCTGAAGCAACACTATGCCCGTCAAAAAAAAATAACCCTGCAAGATTTATTTGCGGCCGATCCTGATCGTTTCAAAAAGTTTTCGGCCTGTGCCAAAGAGCTCGTGATCGATTACTCTAAAAATCACATTACCGAAGAGACCCTTTCCCTTTTACTACAATTGGCCCGTGAATGTAAAGTGCCGGAGGCCATCGAGCAGCAATTCAGCGGACAGCTTATCAACGAGACCGAGCAGCGTGCTGTTCTGCACTCAGCACTTCGAAATTTTTCAAAGACCCCAGTCTATTACCAGGGGCAAGATGTTATGCCTGCCGTAAAGAAGGTGCAACAGCAAATGAAAAAATTTTGCGAGGCCATCCATAGTGGTAAAAAGAGGGGCTACACGCAAAAAAAGATAAAGTACATAGTCAATATTGGGATTGGGGGAAGCGATCTGGGCCCCTTGATGGTTACCGAAGCTCTTCGCCCCTACTGGAAAGAAGGGATGCAACCCTTTTTTGTATCGAATGTAGATGGTTCGCATATTGCTTCGGTCCTTGAAAAGATCGATCCCGAACAAACGCTTTTTTTGATCGCTTCTAAAACCTTCACCACACAAGAGACCATGACCAATGCCTTTACGGCCAGGAATTGGTTCTTGAAAAAGGCCAAATACGAGAAGCATATTGCCAAACATTTTGTAGCACTGAGCACTAACGAAAAGGCAGTAAAAGAATTTGGGATCGACCCTGCCAATATGTTCGTTTTTTGGGACTGGGTAGGCGGACGCTACTCACTATGGAGCGCCATAGGACTATCGATCGCGCTCACCATCGGATATGCACCATTTGAGCAAT
>JBIIHS010000030.1:0-11204 GCA_044235515.1 Chitinophagaceae bacterium
CTTCGGCAACCCCTTCTTTGATGTCGAGTAAGACTAACTCGGTGCATAGTTCTTTTCTGGCAATATTATCGGCACAAGTGGCTCCCACCGCCCCTGCACCTACAACCGTTACTTTCATTGTAAAAAAATTTTTGCAAAGGTAGCAGTTTTGTGTTCAGGCAAGGCTCCCTTATCTTTGCGACCTCAATAATTTTTCCAATGGCAACGACAGCAGATATCAGCCGTGGGCTGATCATAAAACTCGATGGGAGTTTGTATTCGGTAGTGGAGTTTGGCGAGAACAAAACCGCCCGTGCGGCCGCAAAGGTTTGGGCCAAGCTAAAGGGGGTCGACAATAATCGTTCCATCGAAAAGACCTGGAACTCCGGCGATAATATCTTCCCGGTCCGCGTAGAGCGTAAGGCCTATCAGTTTTTATACAAGGACGATACCGGGTATAATTTTATGGATAACGAGACCTTCGAGCAGGTGGCCGTTCAGGAAAATACCGTGGATGCACCTCAGTTTTTGAAAGAGGGGCAAGAAGTAAGCGTATTGTTCAATACAGAGACCGAGCTGCCTATGAGCGTGGAGCTGCCTGACAAGATCGTCTTGCAGGTTACCTACACCGAGCCTGGCCTCAGAGGTGATACTGCTACCCGTACCCTTAAGCCCGCTACGGTCGAAACCGGTGCGGCGGTGAGTGTTCCGCTTTTTGTAAATGAGGGAGAGATGATCCGTATCAACACAAAAACAGGGGAATACGTCGAAAGAGTAAAGGAGTAATAAGTACATATTCTCATTTTCTATTTTTTTAAACGCCCGGAATTTTACGATTTCGGGCTATTTTTTGCTCATTTTTGAGGTTTTTTCCTCATTTTTTGCCCAAAATCCGCCAAAATCAATAAAAAAGCCAACGGTACTGAAAGGCATTGCCTTACCTTAGCGGCCTGGTATAACCTGATCATTCAACCTAAAATTTTAAAAATTGAAAGGCATGGACTTTAAACAGATTCAGGAGTTGATCAAAATGGTCAACAAATCCAACATCGGAGAGGTGACCATCGAGTTAAAGGATGTTAAGGTAACCGTTAAGCAGAAAGAGGAGCCGGTCCAACAGGTAGTAGCCACCGCTCCCGTCCCAATGATGACAGCCCCTTCGGCGCCCCCTGTGGCCGCGGCCCCAGCCCCATCGACTTTATCGTTGGAGAAGTCAAAATCTGCACCGCCTGTCGCAGACAACCTTGTTACTATCAAAAGTCCCATGATCGGTACCTTCTACAGAAAGTCTTCGCCTGACAAACCCAATCTGGTCGATGTGGGTAGCGACATTGCTCCTGGTACCGTTCTATGTATAATAGAGGCCATGAAGCTCTTCAATGAGATCGAAAGCGAGGTTAAAGGTCGAATCGTTAAAGTATTGGTCGATGACGCTTCGCCCGTGGAATATGATCAGCCCTTGTTTTTGGTAGAGCCTGCCTAAGGCAAAATCATTCTGCTATGTTCAAAAAAATTCTGATCGCCAATAGAGGCGAGATCGCCCTTCGTGTTATTCGAACTGCCCGAGAGATGGGGATTAAGACCGTGGCGGTTTATTCAACAGCCGATAGAGATAGCTTGCATGTGCGCTTTGCCGACGAGGCGGTCTGTATAGGTCGGCCCCAAAGCAGTGAGTCGTATCTGAATATTGCAAACATTATGGCCGCGGCCGAGATCACCAATGCCGATGCCATTCATCCGGGCTATGGTTTCTTGGCCGAGAATGCCAAATTTGCCCGTATCTGTAACGAACATGGGGTCAAATTCATTGGACCCACCCCCGAGATGATCAACTCCATGGGCGATAAGATTACAGCGAAGGAGACCATGATCAAGGCCGGGGTTCCGGTTATTCCCGGAGGACAGGGTCTATTGCAGAGCGTCGACGAGGCCAAGGGAATCGCCCGCGAAATGGGCTTTCCTGTTATCCTAAAAGCTACGGCCGGGGGCGGCGGTAAGGGCATGCGTATTGTTTGGGAAGAATCCGAACTAGAAAAAGCATACGATACAGCCAAGGCAGAAGCGCTGGCTTCTTTTAAAAATGACGGTATCTACATGGAGAAATTCGTGGAAGAGCCACGTCATATCGAAATACAAGTTGCCGGCGATCAGTTTGGAAATGTTTGTCACTTGAGTGAAAGGGACTGTTCCATACAGCGCCGACATCAAAAATTGGTAGAGGAATCTCCTTCTCCCTTCATGACCGAGGAATTACGCTATAAGATGGGAGAGGCCGCTAAGAAAGCCGCTGCTGCTATCAATTACGAGAGCGTGGGGACTATTGAATTTTTGGTCGACAAGCATCGTAATTTTTATTTTATGGAGATGAATACGCGGATCCAGGTGGAGCACTGCGTAACGGAGGAGGTGATCAATTACGATCTGATCAAAGAGCAAATATTGATCGCTGCCGGACATCGTATTTCAGGAAAAGATTACTACCCGCAAATGCACTCCATTGAGTGTCGCATCAATGCGGAGGATCCTTATAATGATTTTCGTCCCTCGCCTGGAAAGATCACTGTGGTGCATCAACCGGGTGGTCATGGTGTACGCGTAGACAGCCATGTGTACGCGGGCTATGTGATTCCGCCTTATTACGATTCAATGATCGGGAAACTCATTACCGTGGCGCAAACGCGTCAGGAGGCCATCCAAACCATGTATCGCGCTCTTAGCGAATACGTGATTGAAGGGGTAAAGACAACCATTCCTTTTCATTTGCAATTGATGCAAGATGAACGTTTCAGGAGTGGCGATTTCAATACGAAGTTCCTGGAGAGTTTTCAGCTAAAGTAGAGCGGCAAAATCTTAATAGCCCGCAGCGGAGTCATCTCCTCTTTTGTCAGCCACCGCCTCGAAACGGCCGTCGGGTCTTACTATGATCAGCTCGGTGCGTCCAATTCCACCACGCTCTTTTCCGAAGGGATATCCCATTTTTTGCAAGGCTGCTTTTGTGTTTTCAGGAAATCCTTTTTCCAAGACCAGTTCGTCGGGCAGCCACTGGTGATGAAATTTTGGTTTATACACGGCATCTTGCGGACTCATGTTAAATTCCAAAATATTGACTAGGGTTTGAAAGATCTGGGTTGGGATGGTGGTGCCTCCCGGGGTGCCCACGACCAGGTAGGGTTTTCCCTTTTTGAGTACAAGGGTTGGTGCCATCGAACTCAGCATGCGTTTGCCAGGTTGAATGGAATTAGCTTCTCCGCCCACAGCACCGAACATGTTAGGGACGCCGGGCTTGATGCTAAAATCATCCATTTCATCATTGAGTAAGAATCCGGCGCCACCGACTACCGTTCTGCTGCCATACGAGTTATTAAGGGTGGTGGTGACAGCAACGGCATTTCCTTTTTTGTCGATCACAGAAAGGTGGGTCGTTTCCTCACTTTCGTATCCGGTAACCGTGCCTGGTTGTAATGTAGCGCTGGGGGTAGGTTGACCTGTTACAAAACTTTTCATGCGGTCTTGCAAATAGGTTTGATTAGTGATTTGCTTAACAGGCACCTGATAAAAATCAGCATCTCCCATGAAGGCCGCCCGATCGGCATAGGCTCTTCGCATAACTTCAGTCATGAGCTGTACCGCTTCGGGCGAATGAAATCCCATGGAGGCAATGGGGCGATCTTCGATCATTTTAAGCATCTGATGAAGAAGAACGCCGCCGCTGCTGGGCATGGGCATACCCACGATACTATACTCTTTGTATTGAAAGCGATGTGGGGTGCGGTACTGCGCCGTATAGGCACGAAGATCTTCTTTAGAGATAAGTCCTCCTCCTCGTTGCATTTCGGCAACGATCAGATCGGCCGTGGAGCCTTCATAAAAACCAGCTTGTCCATTGTCACGAATTCGTTTTAGTGTGTTGGCCAGGTCAATTTGAATGAGGGTATCGCCGGCCTTCCATTCTTCTTGTCTGACAAAGACAGGCGTTTGCGTATTGTATTTTTTTAGATCGCTTTGTAAATTATTGAGTCCCCGGGCTTCTCCGGCCGTGATGACAAATCCTTTTTCTGCCAACTCAATGGCCGGTGCAATTAAGACACGAAAGGGAAGCAAAGCGTAACGGTGTGCGGCAAATAAGCCCGCTACAGTGCCCGGAACGCCACAGGATAAATGCCCTTGTTGACTTTTATCGGTATTGGCTTTTCCGTCGGGCTCAATGTACATATCGCGGTGGGCCTTGGTCGGTGCTTTTTCTCTGTAATCGAGGGCTAGTGTTTTTCCATTCTTTAATTGCGCCACCATAAAGCCTCCGCCACCTAAATTGCCCGCATTTGGGTAAACCACGGCCAGGGCCAGCTGAGTGGCAATGGCGGCATCAATGGCATTGCCCCCTTTTTGTAAAATGGAGAGTCCGGCCTGGCTGGCCAGGGGATGAGCCGAAACGACCGCCCCGTTCGAGGCGACCAGTGATTTTTCAATTTTATATTGATAGGCATTTTGTGCTTGCCCCCGGGAGCTCATGGGAGTTAGCAGCGAAAAAACGATCGACAGGGCAATACTAAAGAATAAGGTAGATTTCATAGTGAATTCTTATGATTTGCTAAGCTACAAAAACCAAAACAAACCTTAACTTGCCAGCATAAAGTACATCTTATGAATCTACGAAGTGGTTTGCTGACGATCCTCTCTGTTTTATTGGTATCAGTTGCCAACGCACAGCTTTTATCTCCGGCTGCATTTTTGGGCTACGAGGTCGGGACAAGGCATACCCCGCATCATCTGGTTCAGGGGTACTTTCAACATGTGGCCCAAATGGCCCCCGATCGGGTTAAGCTGATCCCTTATGGAAAAACAAATGAGGGAAGGCCGCTGCTAGTGGCCGTCGTTAGTTCTCCTGCTCATATTGCTTCGCTCGAATCGATACGGATGAACAATCTTCGACTAGCCGGTCTCACACTCGATAAAATGGCACCAACAGAGCAGGATCATCCTGCCATTGTTTGGTTAAGCTATAACGTACATGGAAACGAGGCCTCTTCCACCGAGGCGTCGATGGTGACGATCTACGAACTTCTTAAGGAGGGGAATGACATGGCCGATTGGTTAAAACAAATGGTGGTGGTGATCGATCCCTGTATCAATCCCGATGGAAGAGACCGGTATGTAAATTGGTACAATGGGGTAGTGGGCAGCCAGTTCAATCCGTATCCAGGTGCCCGAGAGCATCAGGAGCCCTGGCCCGGTGGCCGTTCCAATCATTATTATTTTGACCTGAATCGGGACTGGGCCTGGCAGTCGCAGGTAGAGTCGCAGTTGCGCATGCAACTTTATCAACAGTGGATGCCACATGTACATGTGGATTTTCACGAGCAGGGTTACAACGAGCCCTATTATTTTGCTCCTGCCGCAGAGCCCTATCACGAGATCATCACCCCTTGGCAAAGAGAATTTCAACAAGCCATTGGTAAGAATCATGCTGGTTATTTTGATAAGAACGGCTGGCTTTACTTTACCCGCGAGCGGTTCGATCTGCTTTATCCCTCGTATGGGGATACGTATCCCACCTATAGCGGTGCAATTGGGATGACCTACGAACAAGGCGGGATCAGGGCTGGATTAGGGATCATCATAGAAGATGGCGATACCTTGACCTTGGTCGATCGAGTGGCACATCATGCCACCACATCGCTGAGTACGCTAGAAGTATCTTATCGTTATCGTCAGCGCTTAATCAGCGAATTCAGAAAGTTCTATCAACAGTCCATGACAGGACAATTCTCACCTTATAAATCGTATGTAGTTAAAGTACAGCCACACGAAAAAGAGCTGGCCGCCTCTTTATTATCCCTCTTGGAAAGAAACGGTATTCAATATGGCTATGGCACCGGTACCTCCGCCAAAGGAATAAATTATGCGACTCTTAAAGAAGAGAGTTTTTTGGCACAGACTACGGATATTGTTATTTCAACGCAACAACCTCGCTCGGCCTTGTTGCAAGTGATGATGGAGCCCGTTACCAAATTAGTGGACTCGGCTACCTATGATATCACCGCATGGGCTGCCCCTTATGCGTACGGACTTTCTGCCTTTGCCAGCAAAGAAAAAGTGGCAGCAGTAGCAGCACCTGTTAGTGCAATGATAAAGAACGAGAATACTACGTACGGGTATGCCATTCCCTGGCAGGGTGTACAAGCGGCCTCGTTGGTCGGAAAACTCTTGCAGCAGGGATATAAGCTGCGTTATGCAGAAGCTCCTTTCTCTGTCGATGGAAAATCATTTCGGGCGGGAACTGTTTTAGTGCTAAAGACGGCTAACGAAAGATGGGGTGCTACTTTCTTGTCCAATGTACAGCGATTGGCCGATCAGGCGCAGGTAAAAATGCATGCGATCTCTACCGGACTGGTCGATAAAGGTTTTGATTTCGGCAGTGACCGGGTACGTCCACTATTAGCCCCCAGAGTGGGGTTGCTCACTGGCGAAGGGGTTAGCAGCACAGCGGTAGGAGAAATCTGGCATTTCTTCGATCAGCAGTTGCGTTATCCGATCACCTTATTCAATGCATCTTCTTTCGGTGCGGCTGACCTTAAGGATATCGATGTTCTGATCATGGCCGACGGACGTTATCGTGCACTTGACGGCAAAGAGATGCAAGATGATCTTAAGGGCTGGATCAGTGCTGGTGGAAAACTGGTGGCCTTGGAAGGGGCAGTCGCTCAATTGGCAAAAGGAGATTGGGGGATCAAGACAAAGAAGAAAAGCGAAGCAGCCGATAAGAAAGATAGTGACCCTTATGAATCACTTTCTTTGTTCGGAGAAAGAGAAAGAGATTATCTCTCTGGATTTACTCCGGGTGCTATTTGGAAAGTTTCATTGGACACTACCCATCCTCTCGCCTTCGGATATGGAGCAAACTTCTATACACTCAAAATGGATGACAGGACCTATGAATTTATTGCGGAGGCAGGTTGGAACGTGGGGGTGATCAAGCAGGAACCACCTCTCTCTGGTTTTGTTGGGAATACATTAAGGCCCCAGATAAAGGATGTGTTGTCGATAGGGCAGCTAAGTATGGGTAGAGGATCTGTTACCTTGTTTACCGACGATATTCTATTTAGAAGTTTTTGGGAGGCAGGAAAGCTAATGTTATGCAATGCCGTATTTTTTTCGGCTGATTAATCTTGATCCTCCATGAAATTGTTGAAATCTCTTTTTTGTATCACTTTTCTTTTTGCCTCTCCCTCTTTACAAGGGCAACCGGTCAGCTCTGTGCAGCTGTACCAACGTATTCAGAAGTTGAATGTGCTGGGCTCGGTACTTTACATAGCGGCGCATCCGGACGATGAGAATACCCGACTGATCGCTTATCTCTCTACCGATCGATTATACCGAACCGGCTATCTCTCCTTGACAAGAGGCGATGGCGGACAAAATCTGATTGGAGAGGAGCAAGGCATTGCGCTGGGGATGATCCGGACACAAGAATTACTGGCCGCCCGTCGCATCGATGGCGGTGAACAGTTCTTTACGCGGGCCTATGATTTTGGATATTCTAAAACGCCAAAAGAAACCTTTGAAAAATGGGATCGCGATTCCATCCTCTCGGATGTGGTATGGGTGATCCGTCGGTTTAAACCCGATGTGATCATTGCTCGATTTCCCAGTACCGGCGAAGGAGGGCATGGTCACCATACGGCTTCGGCCATTTTAGCACAAGAAGCTTTTGAAGCGGCAGCCGATCCCCTGCGATTCAAGGATCAGCTGCGCTATACTTCGCCCTGGAAAGCGACTCGCTTGCTATGGAATACATTTAATTTCGGCGGTAACAATACCACTCGCGATGATCAATTTAAACTAGACGTGGGTGGGTACAATGCTTTGCTTGGTAAAAGTTATGGAGAGCTAGCCGCCGAAAGCCGAAGCCAACATAAAAGCCAAGGATTTGGTGTATCCGCTTCTCGGGGAGAAGCCTTGGAGTATTTTAAGACGATAAAAGGTTCGGCCCCACAAAACGACCTGATGGATAATGTTGCTACCAGCTGGCAACGGGTAGAAGGGGGTATGCTTATTCAGAAGACCATTGATAGTATTTTACAACATTTCGACTTTACCGCTCCACAAAATTCTTTGCGTGGACTATTGCGACTACGAGAACAAATAAATACGGCCCTGGCTCCTGGATATTGGAAAACACAAAAATTAAATGAGTTAAATGCATTGTTGCTTCCCTTATCGGGAGTATACGCAGATGCTTTTTCTTCGCAAGCCTTAGCTGTGCAGGGTGATTCCGTTAAGTTGACCCTGTCCGTTGTTAACCGCATGGGGGTTTCTTGTCAATTGTTGGGTTGGCGCATAGAGCAAAATGCGGCGTTACTCGATACACAGCTGAGTGCTAACAAAAACTGGACACTTAATTATGTACTGCCTCTAGAAAAAAATAAACCCATCACCCAGCCATACTGGCTTCGCGCTCCCATGCAAGAGGGGTACTTTACAGTATCAGATCAACTCCAGATCGGTCAGGCCGATGACCGTGCCGCTATTGTCTGTTCACTCTCGATAAAGTTAGAGGGGCAATTGGTAGAACTTGAGTTGCCCGTTCGCTATAAGTTTACCGATCCGGTCAAAGGAGAGTTGTATTGGCCACTGGTCATTTCTCCTGCGGTATTGGTGCAGCCTTCCGATCCGGTTCAATTGGTCTATAAGGGACAAAAAAATGCTGAGGGTACAGTAAGGTTCAATACGCTGCAAGCCAACAAAAAAATTCGCGCCCATGCACAAGGGGATAAAGACCGACCCGCTGCACTCTCTTTCGCGCCGGATACATTGTTATTGTCAAAAAAGGATCAGGTGGGCACGCTGGCTTATCAGGTAATGCCTACAGCCTCGGAGCGCGAGCTGATCATCGAGGCCCAAGATCAACTTAATACCACTTATACTCAGTTCCGCGCCGATATTCGATACGATCATATTCCTGCGCTCAGCTATTTTATGCCAGCCGCAGTACAGGTAAAAAAGATCGATCTGCAAACAAGAGGTAAAAAGATTGGTTATATCGAAGGAGCCGGAGATAAGATACCCGATGCGTTGATCCGGATGGGTTATGAGGTCCTCTTATTGCAAGAGAAGGATATGACCCCGGCGCAATTGCAGCAATGTGATGCCATCATTACCGGCGTAAGGGCCTATAACACGCATGAGTGGTTGAACAGAGTCTACGATCGGTTGATGCAGTATGTAGAAAAAGGGGGAAACCTAATCGTACAATACAATACCAGCAGTCAGATTGGTCCGGTAAAAGCGCAGATCGGTCCTCATCCCTTTACGATTTCTCGTAACCGGATCACCGACGAAAAAGCTACGGTTGTTTTTTCTGATTCCTCTCATGCTGTTTTCAATTTTCCTAACCGATTAGGTCCTGCCGATTTTAAAGATTGGGTTCAAGAGAGAAGTATTTATCATGCAGCCTCCGGTGCTCAGGGATATCAATATTTGCTTCGCATGCAGGATCCCGATGAGAAAGCCGATGAGGGGAGCTTGCTTGTTACTTCCTACGGAAAAGGATGGTTTACCTACACGGGCTTAGCGCTTTTTCGTCAACTGCCCGCCGGTGTCAACGGGGCATATCGCTTACTGGCGAATCTGATCGCGCTTAATCAACGAGACAAACATGGATTCTGATCATTCTCGCCATAAAAGTAGCCGCTCCGATATTGCATTCTATGTGGCCATTGTCGGGGGGCTGGTATTGGGTATCCTGATCAAGAAAGTAAGGGTGGGGGTCTTGATAGGATTGGCGTTGGCGGCCATGATCGTTTTTACCGGCTGGGTTAAAACCAAACGTAATCGGTAGGATATGGATAATAACGAAAAACCACCTTTTTTTAAACAATGGTCAGGATGGTACCTTTCGGTGCTCGTCTTCTTGGTATTGTTGATAGTGATCTTCAAATGGCTTACTGATTATTTTGCATGAGTACCCTCGATTGGATTGTATTGGTCTTGACGCTTGCCGTCATCGTAGTTTACGGACTTTACAAAAGTCGTACCACGAAAAATTTGGACGGTTACTTTCGCTCTAACCGAAATCTATCGTGGGGTTTGGTCTTGTTAAGCATTATGGGTACGCAGGCTAGTGCCATTACCTTTCTATCGGCGCCCGGCCAGGCCTATGCCGATGGGATCCGTTTCGTACAATACTATTTTGGTATTCCATTGGCCATGGTAGTCATCTGCATCTTCTTTGTTCCCATTTTTAGAAAGGGGAATTATTATACTGCCTACGAATATCTCGAACAACGCTTTAACGGCGGGACCCGCACTCTGACCTCTTTCTTATTTTTATTGCAGCGAGGTCTTTCTACCGGTATCAGTGTGTTTGCCCCCTCACTTATATTGTCTTCGCTGATGGGTTGGGATATTACCTGGACCAATATTTTTCTAGGCGGCTTACTGATCATTTACACCATATCGGGGGGCGCTCGTGCCGTTGCCTACACGCAACAACTTCAATTGATCATCGTGTTTACCGGTATGTTTTTAGCGGGTTGGATGGTGGTTCATTTATTGCCTGAGGGAGTTGGGTTCACCGATGCATTGGCCATTGGGGGACAACTTGGTAAATTCAATGCGATCTCCTCAGGTATGGTCAATGGAAAATTCGATTGGAGCGACCAGTACAATATCTGGAGTGGTCTAATAGGTGGTTTCTTTTTAGCACTTTCTTATTTTGGTACAGACCAAAGCCAGGTAGGTCGTTACCTGACTGCCCAGTCCCTAAAGGAGAGCCGTATGGGGTTATTGATGAATGGGTTTGTAAAAGTCCCCATGCAATTTTTGATCTTACTGGTTGGCGTATTGGTCTTTTCCTTTTATCAATTTCAGCAAGCCCCGATCTTTTTTAACCAGGTACAAATTGATAAATTAAGGTCTTCTGAAGCCTATGGAGATTCGCTGCGAATAGCAGAAGATATCTATAGCCGGCTGGGCCTGCAAAAAAAAGAAATGGTCTTACAGTACGCAAAGAGTCGATCGGCTTCTGGTACATCTTCCATCTCTGCCGAGGATCAAATGGTTCCGTTGCCCCCATTGCGACAGGAAGTGCTGATCGATTCTATACGGCAATTGCAATATCGCTCCGATAGTATTCGAGGGCGCGTCAAGTATTGGATCGGCACAAAAATTCCGGATGGAGATAGCAACGATACGAATTATATTTTTTTGCGTTTTGTGGTCGATCA
>JBIIHS010000031.1:0-11195 GCA_044235515.1 Chitinophagaceae bacterium
CTTTCATCTACCAAAATGGAGTAATCGGTGGTTTTATCGTCCAGCATCCATAGTAGCTTTCCATTCAATCCGCTAATACAATATATAATATCGTCATACCCCGCGTACACCAAGTCCTTGACTCCATCTCCATTTACATCTGTTACAGAGGGTCTTGTGAAAAATGACTGAGTATTTGTAAAAAATGCCTTGACCTTGAAAATAGCGCGATTATCTCCTTCTTTCCAACCACTAAACCCGGGGATAAAATAAGACCATACGGCCCGCCCGGTTTGGGGATCAACAGCTCTCACCTCGCCCAACTCAGTAGCATAAACTACTACCTTAGTATTGTTGATATCCAATACAACAGGAGGTCCCTCTACATCGCCGGAAGCGACATTCTTCCAAATGGTCCGGCCGTTAAAATCAACACACATGAATTCCTCATTATCATTACCAAAATAGATGCGATCATTTAAGACGACGACACCATTTACGTCAAAATCGCCCCATTTCTGATTGGTCAACGATTTACGAATACTGCCAGTCTTGGAGTTAATAATGTAAAGACCGGCGCCCTGGTCCATAAGCGTATAATCCAGAAAATAATCGCCGTTAGAGCCAATGACCAAATTACGTTCATCGGCATATAGATTCGTGCGAAAAGAGGCGGAGCCCATAGCACTCTTCCATAGGAGTGGATTCGTTTTTTCGAAGCGCTCGTAGAGAGGCGGATTCGAGGTAGTGCTGCTTATAAAAAAGGACGAAACAAGGGTAATTAGTGCAAAGAAGATGGTTTTCATGTTCATGAAAACGCAATTAGGAAAAAAACAGTATATAATAAATGTGAAAAAACTGTTAGAGTCCGTAAAACTACTAAGGTCTTTCAATCAGGTATACAAAATTCCTGCGCGGCGCTTCTCCATAATAAGCCACTGTTATCTCCTCTACTTTGTGGGCCCCTAATTTCTCCATCGCTTTTTGTGAACGAATATTATATACGCCCACATGAAAGAATACGCGCTCAACACCCTGAGAAAAAGCATGCTCAAGCATCAACGTCTTCGCACTTCGGTTATACGGCTTACCCCAACAGGAGCGGGCAAAAAAGGTATAGCCGATCTTGACTTCGCGCAGGGCAGGCTCCCAATCATAGAACCGGCTAGAGCCGATCACCTCTCCCTTTGCATCGCAGAAAAGCATAGCCCCGCCCGATGCTAGAGCGCCTTCGAAATAAGTAGTAAAGATCTCCCGCTTATATCGATCCGGATTAGGATGCTGTTCCCAAATGAGTGGGTCGCTGGCCACTTGATAGAGCTCGTCAAAATTAGTGGCAAGTAGCGGGCGCATTTGAATCCATACATCTTGCAATAAAGCGGGCTGGAGATTCATAAGAGCAACAATTATCTATACACAAAATAATAAAATAGAGTTAATCATCCTTGCCTCGTCGTGGCATTGAACGCTGCACGAAAGTATCAACCCGGGAGTCTCAGTCTAGTCTCTGGACGGAAGTCTCAGCCCGAGAACTGTCCTTAAAGTAACATGCCCGCCGTAAATGGCGGGCATGTTAAAGACAAAAAGATCACATTAAAAATCAACTTGTAAACGAGCAAACACATAGCGACCGTTCATTCCGATCTGTGTTACCCGACGAGAAAAATTAAATTGATTATTAGAGGTAACGGCATTATTATTTACAATACCGCGTTCTTTTGCCGTACGAGTCTCCACAAACTGATCGTAGGTAGGACTGGTCAACACTACATCGAGGCGCTTATAACTACCCTGCGAAGCGATCAGCTTATCGGAATAAACATCAAAGAGATTGTTAGCACCCACAGTAACGCGCAACATCTTGCTTATCTTGTATCCGACCGTCAGATCAGTAACGACCTTTCCTTCAAGTTCTTGCACAAAGAACCAGTTGGTAGCCCCACCGCCTTCAATATGAGTGACCTTTCCAAAATAGGTATTGCGAAGATTAGCATTGAATTTGCCTCCACCCCCGCGATAATTGACCAAGAAAGAACTTTTTACCTTAGGATTACCATCTACCAGGGTCGCCTTATTGATCGGGCTCATATAAGTAGACTCCCGCCCAATTAACTTATCGGATACTTTTGTTTTTCCAAGGATCTTGCGTTCTGTAAAGGTGCTGGCCGACTCGATCTTTATGGAGTTATTGCCCGCAACCTTAAAACTGTATGAGAAGATCGCATCCACTCCAGTGGTGCGCAAATCGGTAGCATTAGCCATAAATACACCACGAGAGGCATTATTCAAAAGAAGGATATCGAAGATCTGTTGCTCTTGTGCCGTCCCCCCATTTCTTCCCTGAAAGGCATCAGTTAAGATGATACGATCGGTCACCTTGGTAGTAAATCCGTCGATGGTCATAGAGAAACTCTTCGACTTGAAAGTGGTACCTAAACTAAAGCTCTGCGAGATCTCTGGACGTAAACTAGGGATGCCTAACAGCTCGGCAGCCTTACTATTATTGGGCAAGGTCGCATCATCAAAGGCTACGCCTCCCTGAAAAACGGTTGAGGTTTTTGTAAGAAAACGTTGTTGCAAAGCAGGCGCACGGAAGCCCGTACTGGCCGAACCGCGAATTGAGAACTGATTGCTGGCCTTAAAGCGACCGGCGATCTTCCAGCTGAGATTATCTCCGAAATCACTGTAATTCTCATAGCGTAAAGCCGCATCAAAAAGCAGTTTATTAAGCGGTTCAAACTCGATATCCGAGTAGAGTGCAATTGAATTACGATTTTGACTCAGCGAATTATCCGGTCTAAATCCTGGAAAGACTTGTGATCCACCGGCAGGAATACCCGTTGAATTATCAGCCAGTCTCACCGTAGTAGGAGTACCGCTGATCAGATTTACTTGCCCATTGGTACGACGCATGTAATTACCCCAAGAGGCCTCTTCTCCCTGCTCTTGCCTATAGTTTTCGGTACGGTACTCGGCTCCAAAAGCCAGATTTGTCTTCCACTTGTTGCTAAGAGCTTTAGATATATCAAAGTTGGTCGTATTCTGTCTAAAGCCCAAGGTTCCAGCATTAAATTCCGTTTGTCTTGATCCGTTATTATACCAAGCAGAAACATTTAGTGTATTCTCTATAAAAAATGAAAAGTTATTCTTTCCATAAACATTACTAAGATCATAATTCCAGGTACCTAACTTACCCTTGATACCCGTACCGGCAGATATATCACCAATGGTTGAACTGATCTCCGGCAAAAATCCTCTGGGATAGATATCAGGAATATTGGTTGCCTGGTAGGGCATACGATAGAACCCGGTCGAGTTACCCTCGCGCTGTCCCAGGATACTAAAAAAATAAAGTTCGCTATTGCCCTTTAACTTAAGTCCGCCGTTAATGACTCCCTGAATATTGCTGGTACGCGACTGTCCTACCCGCATCTGAAAATAATTTCTGGTCACGCCCAATTGTGTAAGTAACGCGTCACTAGCGGCATTACCGGCGGTACGATTGTCCAGATCGCCCGTACGCTCGCCGGAGCGGATGGTGGGTTTGCGTTGATCATAATTAACGGTTACGTTAAGAAAGCTACCTTTTGTCTTTCCTAATTGAAACCCATAATTGAGCGAGGTATTGAATTTTTGACCATCAGTTACTTTGTTTTGAACATAGACCGGATCGATACCTTGTACAAAATTTCCTGCGTTAGCATGCGTATAAGATTCATAAGTGGTCATATTGGCACCATAACTAACGATTGCTCTTCCCTTATTGATATCGCGGTTTAACTGAACGTTTAATACCCCTGCAATGGCATCGGAGCCATACTGTGCAGCCGCACCATCGCGCAACAGCTCGATACGATCGATACCGGCCGCAGCAATCGCATTGAGGTCAGTACCCACAGAGCCTCTACCCATAGTCCCATTCACATTTACCAGTGCAGATGTGTAACGGCGTTTTCCATTGATCAAAACCAAGGTTTGATCAGGCCCTAATCCACGCACTGTCGCCGGGTCTATATGGTCGGTTCCATCTGCAACTGTTTGGGTGGTAGAGTTAAAAGAGGGAGCGATATTATTTAAGATATCGGTGATATTGGTCTGAGGAAGTTCCGTAACTAAGGTTTTAAGATCGAGAATATCCACAGGAACAGTAGACTCGATTTTGGAACGGGGCACCCCTCGCGTTCCTGTTACAACGACTTCTTCGATAGCGCTGGTATTTATTTTCATTCGCACAGACAGACTGGTCTCATCAGACAGCGTAATACTGATTGTTTCGTAACCGCTAAAACTGATTTCGATGATGGCGCCTTTTTCTGCACCAATGGAAAAAGTTCCATTACTGGCCGTTTGTGTCTTTGTCTTTGCATTTTTGACAGAGATAGTTGCCCCGGTCATAGACTTTCCTGCTTCGTCCGAAACGGTCCCTGTATATGTTTTTTGTTGCGCAAATACAACGGAGGCAAGCAAAACAAATGCCCCCATTAAGAAGAGTTGTTTCATATGGCTGGTTTTGGTTATTATTAAAGTTATAGAAAATTATTTTTATTTCTAACTGATTTATTTACATACAATTAGAGCATAAGTAATTGCACGTATCCAATAATGGGTAGACTTTAGCATTTCGCCATTAAACTAATTGAAGAACCCCTTGTCGTATGTATATTAGTAGAGACATCATGAAAAACACCTACCCCAGCTTACTACCCGTTCTGACCTTGGCCCTGCTAAGCAGCCTTGTGGCTTGTCAAAAAAAGGATAGTACGACCGACTCGTACACGGCCATAAAAGCAACCTTCGGTACTAAAATAGATCCTAACAACTTGGCTAATTATAATAATCAGAATAAGCCGGCCTACATTTTGAAAGATAATACCGCCGGCAATACGATCACCAATGCCAAAGCTACCCTGGGACGCGTCTTATTTTATGATAAACAACTTAGCATCAACAATACGATCTCTTGTGGCAGTTGTCATATTCAAAAATTTGCCTTTAGTGATACTGCTATCGCCAGTCTGGGCGTACTGGATGGGAGAACGGGCCGCCATTCCATGCGGCTAATCAATGCCAGATTTAGCGATGAGCAAAAATTTTTCTGGGATGAGCGGGCCGCAACCCTCGAAAATCAAACGACCCGACCTATACAAGATCATGCCGAAATGGGATTCAGTGGGCAAAATGGACGGCCAGGATTAAATGACTTGCTTACGAAGTTGAAAGGAATTGGATACTATCAAGAATTATTCAAATTTGTCTATGGCGATCAAAATGTAACGGAGCCCCGTTTGCAAGAATGTCTGGCCCAATTTATTCGTAGTATTCAGTCTTTTGATTCTCGCTATGACGAGGGTAGAGCAATGACCCCGCAAGATCAACTCCCTTTTGCCAACTTTAGTCAACAAGAAAATCTTGGAAAAAATCTCTTCCTGATACCGCCACAGTTCAATGCTGCTGGTCAACGTATTGCCGGAGGACTAGGGTGTGCGGGCTGCCACGCTCCGCCTGAATTCGCTATCGATCCCAATAGTGGCAACAATGGCATTATTGGTGTTTTAAATGGACCCGGGATCGATATCAACAACACGCGCTCCCCTTCGTTGCGCGATCTTGTTGGTACAGATGGTAATCCCAATGGACCCATGATGCATACCGGTAATCTAAGAGGGCTGCAAGCTGTTATTGGGCATTATGGACAGATCAATTTGGCACCTGGAAATACCCGCCTCGATCCGCGACTGAGACCTAATGGGGTCGGACAACAATTGAACCTGACGCAGCCCGAAGTAGACGCAGTTATTGCCTTTATGCGTACTCTTACCGGCCGTAATGTATATACCGATGCGCGCTGGTCCGACCCTTTCTGACCGCCTTTAACTTAACTGGTCTTTTTAGGGGGCAATGCAAAGGCCTTAGCCTCATGCTCGAATTGACCGTTATGTGCCCCATCACAAAAAGGCTTATTCTTACTGAGTCCGCAACGGCATAAGCCCACGATTTCTCGGCCGCCCAGGTCATAGGTATTTCCTTCGCGATCGACAATGGTAAAATCACCCTCGATCTTCATCGAGCCGTTATTATTAATGGTAATCTTTGTGGGCATGGCTATTATTTTTGATGAATGGCAAATTACCAAGTGTAAGCGAAAACAACAAACACAATCGAATCGATATATTTGATTTCTTAAATCCTCAAACTTTTTGCCATGAAATTATCCGTCAACAATCCGGCGATAGGTTGGTTAATGGTCTGTAGTATTGGCCTATTGACCCCTGCCTGTAAAAACAATACTGTGAAAAAAGAACCCGTACAATGGCCTAGCGGTATCGCAGCCCCGATAGCCATCCAAAAAGAAAAAGTCCTGACTGCCCATGGCGATACCCGCATCGACGAGTACTACTGGATGAACGACTTCTTTAAAAAAGGGCCGGACAGTACCCTGGTGGTCGATTACCTAAAGGCCGAGAATGCCTATCTAGATACCATGCTCTCTCCGGTAAAGAAATTCCGGGAATCTCTCTTTGAAGAGATGAAGGCCCGCATACAGGAAAAGGATGAGTCTGTGCCCGTTTTCAGCAATGGATACTATTACTATACTCGCACCGAAGAAGGCAAGCAGTATTATAAGTACTGTCGTAAAAAAGGAACCCTGGAAGCCCCCGAAGAAGTTCTATTGGATGTCGATAAGATGGCGGAAGGACACGGCTATTTTGGGGTGACCGGATTTAGCGTAAGTCCCGATAATAAGCTCTTGGCCTATGGAGAAGACCTGCTGTCCAGAAGACAGTATACCATTCGTATCAAAAACCTGGAGACTGGGGAGTTGCTTCCCGAATCGATCCCCAATACCGAAGGAGATGCCGTATGGGCGGCCGATAGCAAGACCTTCTTTTATACCACTAAGAACCCCGTTACGCTGCTTTCCGAAAAGATCATGCGCCACCAACTAGGAGCTTCCGTTAATGGCGATGCCGTAGTTTATACCGAAAAGGATCCCTCTAATTACATTGGCGTATATAAGACCAAATCGCAGGAATATATCTGCATCGTCTCCAGCGCCACCCTGTCGAGTGAATACCGTATCCTCAAAGCCTCTGATCCACTGGGTAGTTTCAAAGTATTTCAACCCAGGATAAATAACGTGCTCTATACTGTCGACCACTGGAACGATCGCTTTTTGGTCCGCACCAATAAGGACGCCGAAAACTTCCGACTCCTCGAAGCCCCCCTCGATAAAACAGGGGTCGAAAACTGGAAAGAGGTTATTGCGCACCGACCCGATGTTTTACTCGAAGAGGTAGAGGTCTTTAAAGGCCATTGGGTGATCGTTGAGCGCAAAGAGGGATTGCTGCAATTGCGGGTTCGTGATCTGACGAATAACAGTGACCATTATCTGGAATTTGGCGAGCCCTCCTATGCGGCCTACGTAAGCAATAATCCCGAGTATAACAGTTTGACTTTGCGTTATAACTATACATCGCTTACCACCCCGAATTCGGTCTTTGACTATAACCTCAATGACCGGTCTAAAAAACTAATGAAAGAACAGGTCGTGTTGGGCGGATTCAAAAAAGAAGATTACGTAACCGAACGGATCTATGCCACCGCTAAAGATGGCGTTAAAGTACCCATATCGCTGGTCTATAAAAAAGACACCAAGCGAGATGGCTCTGCGCCCTTACTTCTCTATGGCTACGGATCGTACGGGGCCAGTATGGATGCCAGCTTTTCCAGCTCACGTTTGAGCCTACTGAACCGCGGTTTTATCTATGCTATTGCACATATACGTGGTGGGCAAGAAATGGGTAGAAAATGGTACGAAGACGGGAAACTTTTAAAGAAGAAAAACACCTTTACCGACTTTATCAGTTGCGGAGAAGAGCTGATCGCCAAAAAATATACCGCTGCCGGACACCTCTATGCCAATGGCGGCAGTGCCGGAGGCCTGCTAATGGGTGCGATCGTCAATATGGCCCCTGAGCTCTGGAATGGCGTGGTAGCTGATGTACCCTTTGTAGATGTGATCACCACCATGAGCGACCCTACCATTCCACTGACGACCAACGAGTATGATGAGTGGGGTAATCCTGCTAACAAAGAGGCTTATGACTATATGAAATCTTATTCTCCCTATGATAATGTCGAGAAAAAAGCTTACCCCAACCTCTTGGTGACGACCGGGCTGCACGATAGCCAGGTGCAATACTTTGAGCCTGCTAAATGGGTGGCCCGTCTTAGAACACATAAGACCGATAGCAACCTGCTCTTGCTAAAGACCAATATGGAAGCCGGTCATGGCGGTGCTTCAGGTCGCTTTGACTACCTAAAGGAAACCGCGTTAAAATATGCCTTCTTTATGGCGCTGGAGGGAATTGTCAAATAAGGGTTCGAGCCAGCCATTCGCACCCAGAATCTGGTATCGAATGGCTACATGACCACAAAAAAAAGCCCCACAATCGTGGGGCTTTTTAATAACATATAGAACAGTATTACTGCTTACGAAGAGTAAGCTGATAATTACCATAAGAAAGATTAGGCGTTCCGGGCACGTGATGACGAAGCAACAAAGTGATAGTTCCCGTACAAGAATAGACAAAGTTACCTGCACCCTGTGTAGTAACTGCATAAGCCGTACTTCCGTAGCGACCATATTGCTGATCAGTTACTGTAGCGACACCAGAGGCCACGGTAACATCAACCCGAATGGGTTGTGGGCTGTTAGCACCAGGATAACCGGGATTTGGATAAACCCCCAACAGAGAAAGTGAGCTAGCCGTGGTGGCAGAGATAGGATTAGGAATCACATCCCCGATCGACCAGTCTTCCCACTGATCGGCCACAACAACATAGTTGCCGGCCATTACAGCTGGGTTATAAGGGCATACCACACTACCCCGGAAAGAGAACACAGAGTAATAGAAGTTAGCTCCACTTCCGGAGAAGTTAGAATTATTGAGGGTATACTTCTTGCCAGCTTGTGTAATAGCCTCTACGTAGCAGGTAAAGACACTACCGGGAGCAAAATTGCCAGGATTAGCATTCATCTGAATACCAAGGGCAGTAGCAATTTCTTGCGCACTGACCAGGATATCAAAATAGCTGGTATCGCCGGGGGCAATAGTATACTTCTTGATAAAGCGCCAAGTAGATTGGTTAGAACTGGCATTGCGTACCACATAGATGTTGGCGGTAACAACAGGGTCATTACCCCATGATCTTACTTTAACACCAATACGAGCAGTAGAAAGGTTGGCAGCATCAAGTGTGTTGCCGATCAAACTACGATCCGTCCACGAGTTAGTGGCTGGGTCAAAAGAGGCAAGTCCTTTCAGATACGAGCCGGTAGAAAGACCAGCCATAAACGGATCAAAGTCATTGACCGTTTTTTCGGTACATCCGGATAATCCAATCACCGCTACAAAAGCGAGCAACAAGATTGAGATGTTCTTATTCATATTCTTACGTTTTTAACTTTTAGAACAAATTAGCACTTCCATTATCCCAGAACACTTTTACCGTGTTGTCAGGTTTTTGTCTACCATTCAGGTTGAGCGTTACGTGATCGGTAGGATACCAGAAACTTCTGATAAACGGACCAGGCTGAGGATTCAGCATGGGCTGAAGATTGGTAGGCATACCGGTTCTACGATAGTTGTTATAAGGCTCAATACCATTTCCGAAACTGGCAATATGATATTCTTTCATGACGATATTCAACTTAGCTGAATTCGTAGCAGCTGCATCGAAAGATCTAAGTACAGTGTTAACATAAAAGTCAACCTCGGTAGAAGCCGGCACAAATGCGGGATCAGGCGTTACGCTCATGGTAGCAGGGAAGTTCATCACCTTAGAGAAAGACTGGCGCATACCGGCATCAAATAAGGTGCGGGCATTTAGACCAGAAACATTCAATACCAAGGCAGCTTCGGCCAACAAGAAATGAGTGTAAGAAGAAAGCCAGATAGGATGGATACCTGCACCGCGGGCGCCTGGCGTACCTGTTAAGGTTACCGCTATGTTTACAAGAGAGGATGATGCACCTGTATTAACACGAAGGTTGTCAAACTCACCACCGGCAGGATAGATTCCAAACGCTGTACGGAATGTATTATCCGGAGGAATACCAGAAGGATCGCCATGATCTCTTCCCATATATCCATCACCGGCCATACAGAAGGCCATACCCGGAGAATAGTGACCAGGACTTAACTGACCTTGACAAGCAAGGGCGGTAAGAGCGATGGCGGGTTGACCATTTGCGGCCAACTGATTATTACGAGCATTGATCTGACGACGGAAATAATAACGAACACGGGGGTCAACAAATCCCTTTTCAGTGGTCATTTCCCAAGCCAGATAGTTAGAGATATAAATATTTACTCCACCTGCAGCACGGTAACAGCTGTTATACTTGGGGTGGCGGGAATTGGGGTTCTCTAATTGTGTACCAAAACGGAAAACAAAATCTTCGGCTTCAGTATCAATGATATTACCAGTACCTAGCACAGCAGCGATCTTAGTTGCGGCCGTAGCATCTACCAAGCGGGTAGTCATATAGGCCTTTAACTTAAGCGTATTAGCCAAGGTGATCCAGCGGGCTTTGTTACCACCATAATATAGGTCGTTGGTGGGGTTAGAAGCCTGTGTCTTATTCAGATTCAAAATGGCTGAATCAAGAAGATCAATACAGTTTTTGTAGATGTCAGCACCCTTATCAACTTTAGGATTGATCACGGATTGAGTAGGACTGGCCGCCTCAAACCAAGGAACATCACCAAAGAAATCAACGAGCGCCATACCGGTGTAGGCCTTCATTAATTGGCCTGCGCCAACATGATACCACATGTTTTTAGAACGGGCAATAGGCTCCATGGCGTTGATCTGAGTCAATACGGAGCGATAACCCGTGCTCCATACACCATTGAAGGTCTCGGGGCGGTAGGCATTCAGATAAGTACTACCTCCCTGATTCCATTGGCGGGTAACTTCCATACCACGGTCAGAGAGCGAATTGTAGAAATCGGCAAAACTAAGCTGAACCGCATTAAAATACAGGTCAACATCTGCCTTATCGAGGGTGGGCGTGTTGGGGTTCACCAACAGGTCATCCAGCCTTTTTTTACACGATGCAGTAACCAGTAAAACCGTAACTGCAGCAAATATGATTATTCTTTTCATAGCTATTGTTTTAGAAGGTTACGCGAAGGCTTACACCCAAT
>JBIIHS010000187.1:0-3428 GCA_044235515.1 Chitinophagaceae bacterium
CGATGTTTTAAAATATCGTTTTCAGTGGAACTTCCCCATCTTTTTCTCACCCCATAATCCAAAAAAATTATACTGTGCCGGCAATGCCCTCTTCGCAACCGAGAACGAAGGGGCCAGTTGGACACAGCTATCTCCGGACCTGACCACCAACGATAAGACGAAACAGTTTTCGAGTGGGGGCCCCATTACTAAGGATAACACTTCGGTAGAATACTATTGTACAATATTTACTGCTACAGAAAGCGCCCTGGAAAAAGATTGTATCTGGACGGGTAGCGACGACGGACTTGTTCATCTGACTCGCGATGGTGGAAAAAACTGGAGCAACGTTACGCCTGCAAATGCACCGGCGTTGATGATGTGGAATGCGATAGAGATAGACCCCTACAAAAAAGGAGCGGTCTATATTACAGGCACCCGATATAAGTTAGACGATTACACTCCTTATATCTACAAGACCGAAGATTATGGTAAAACCTGGAAGCTGCTTACCGCGGGTATCGATAAAATGCATTTTACGCGCGTAACCAGGGCCGACCAAAAGCGCCCCGGACTTTTATATGCCGGTACCGAGTTTGGTATGTACATCAGTTATGATGATGGTAAAAACTGGCAGCGCTTTCAACAAAATTTACCTATTACACCCGTCACGGATATTACCATAAAAAATAACGACCTGGTCGTGGCCACGCAGGGCCGCTCTGTTTGGATCATTGACGACCTCTCGATGGTGCAACAATTAGATAATGGTATTACCAACAAAAAGCTGCATGTGTATCAACCCAACCCTGCGTTTCGGGTAGCTCCTGCTCAAAGCCGGTGGGGTGCAAATATTTCACTTCCCAATAATGCAGCGGCTAATCCGCCGAAAGGGGCCGTCATTAATTTTTATAGCCATCAGATCACAGACAGTAGTAAGGCCTCGGTTGCCATTTTTAGTACTGATGGAAAAGAGATTAGTCGCACTAGCACCGAATCAAAGAACAACCCAATCAAGTTAAATAAAGGACTCAATCGTTTTGTATGGGACCTGCAATATCCAGCTGCCGAAAAACTGGATGACTTGATTTTATGGAATGGGGTGCCTGGAACAATTACGGCGCCCCCCGGAACGTATTATGCAATGGTAACAGTAGACAATGATTCTGTTCGGGCGCCTCTGCAATTGGTGGCAGACCCTAACTATCGCTGCTCTTTAGAAGACTATACTGCGCAGTTTGTCTTTTTGCAACAAGTGCAAGGCACCTTTAATGAAACCATTAAGGCAATAAAAAATATTCGTCAGGCTCGCAACCAGCTAAAGGATTTTGTACAGCGCCAGGGAAAGTCTTGCCCTAAAGAGCTTAGCCAGTTATCAGATAGTTTGATAAAAGCGATGACGACCATTGAGGAGCAATTACACCAGACCAAGGCAAAGAGTGGCCAGGATGTACTCAACTATCCCATTCGCTTGGATGATAAATTGAGCGGCGTCTTCGATATGGCGAGTAGTGGAAATATGGCCCCTCCGAAACAAGCGCGTGATGTCTATGCGGTATTGGCAAAAGAGGTAGATGGGGCCACCCGCCAATTAAATCAACTGCTCGAAGAAGGGCTCAAGGCCTTTAACAATATGGTAAAAGAAAAAGGCTTGCCGGTAATCGTATTGCATTAGGGTAATGCTGCCTCGCAAAACTATTGCACTAATAGATAGTAGAGCGGAAAGCCAATAGTGATATTAAAAGGAAAGGTAACCCCCAGGGCCATGGGTATGTAAAGCCCGGGATCTGAATCGGGAGCCGCTAAGCGCATGGCGGCCGGCACGGCAATATAAGAGGCGCTTGCCGCCAAGATCGCAAAAATAAAACGCGTCCCAACGCTATCGCTAATGAAGTGGCTCAGCATGGCTACGGCGCAGCCATTGAAAAGAGGCATTAGCACAGCAAATAAGAACACAAAAAGCCCATGCCTTTTAAAACTCGAAAACCGTTTTACTGTTATCATCCCCATCTCTAATAAAAAAACCGCAAGAAATCCTTTGAAGATATCGGTGGTAAACGGGGTGATCCCTTCTGCCTGTTTTGAGTCAGCGACCATTCCAATAACCAGACTGCCTACGATCATCAGGACGCTTCCATTTGATATGGCGTGTTTTAAGATCCCCAGCATATTAACGGACTGTTCCCGCTCTTTATCGTATTGTTTGATCAATACGAAGCCCATAATAATGGCCGGAAACTCCATCAACGCCATTACAGCCACCATGTGCCCGCCAAAGGGTTGGCCCTGGATCTCTAAAAAGCTCACGGCCGACACGAACGTAACTGCACTTACTGATCCATACGAAGCCGCGATTGCGCCAGCATTACTAATACCAACCTTATTTCGGAGAATGTAAAAAGAATAAATAGGAATTATTGTTGCCAAGGCCATACCGAATAAGACCGAGGTCCAGATCTCGACACCCGAACCCCCGTGTTCTAGTTCTTGTCCTCCCTTAAATCCGATCGAAAAAAGCAAGTAAAGAGAAATAAACTTAATGGAAGTGGCGGGAATTTCCAGATCGCTTTTAAGTAGAGCAGCAACGATACCTAGCACAAAAAACAACAAGGTCGGATTGGTCAGATTAGATACTAAAATCTCGAAACTGCTGTTTTCCATTTGTGGCGATTATCGGATTTTACTAAAGGTAAGCCGCTTACCCCGTTGATTATCGATTATGTTTTCTCCATCAAAAACCACCGCCCCATTGACCAGTGTCGTTTTGACCCGGCTCCTTACCCTATTCCCAACTAAGGGAGACCATTTACACTTATAGCGAAGACTGTCTTCGGTAATTTGCCAGGGGCTATTTAAATCGACCAACACTAAGTCTGCAAAATATCCCTCCCTGATAAAACCCCGCTCCTTTATTTTATACACGTCGGCTACCCGATGACTGGTTTTCTCCGCTAGTTGCGTAAGCGTAATTTTTTTGTCATGATAAAATTCCAATAGCATGATCAGCGAATGCTGGATCATAGGCCCACCGGGTTTGACTTGGTCGTATATACCTTCTTTCTCTTGCCAACTATGGGGTGCATGATCGGTAGCCACCATATCAATCTGATGATCCAATAAAGCTTTCAATAGTACATCGGGATTACCAGTTGATTTTACAGAAGGATTCCATTTGATCTTGTTACCCAATCGCGCATAATCGTCGGTGGTAAAGACCAGGTGATGAACACACACCTCTGAAGTGATTCTTTTGTTATCTCCTGGCGGTATCGCCTCAAATAACAACCCCTCAGCTCCGGTAGAAACATGCAAAACGTGTAAGCGATTATTGAATCGTTTAGAAAGTGCTATCAAACTTTTGGTCGAGGAAAGACAAGCGAGTTCATCGCGTATAATGCTATGATAATGTGGAGGAATAGCATCACTATAGGTTTGTCTGGCCTTCGCGT
>JBIIHS010000188.1:0-3421 GCA_044235515.1 Chitinophagaceae bacterium
ATTAGTACTTTTACGGAGGGCCGATGTTGCTTAAGCCACCGTGAGGTTTCGATACCGTTCATTTCCTTCATATTCAGGTCTAATATGATCAATTCAGGGTCGAGGCCGTCGTCTAGGGCCTCGGTGAGTTCTTTTCCGTTCGCGAATTGGGCAATCACTTTTGCATAGCCCAGTGATTCGATTTGCTCGGCCAATGCCTTTCTGACCAATACATGATCATCTACTAGTACTGTTGTTGTCATAAATTATTGTTTTGGAATTTGAAGATGAATGAGTGTGCCGCTACCGACCGCTGCCAGTAGCGTCATTTTCCCGTTAAGGGCCTGGGTACGCTCTTGCATATTGCGTAGACCTGCTCCTGCTTTTACAAAGTTGGGATCGAAGCCCGTTCCATTGTCTCGTATCGCAATGTCGAAATGTTGTTTATGCTCACTTAGCTTGATACTGATCTCCGTGGCCTTTGCATGCTTCAATATATTTTGGATAGCCTCTTGAATGATGCGAAAAAGAATGCGTTCACTCTCTGCGGGCAGCGTGATCGTTTGCTGATCGATCTGTAGCGTACTGTTGATATTTTGGTATTGCTCAATGGTACTTAGCAGATCCTTGATGGCTTCAGTGAATCCTTTTTGACCCAACACCGATCCAGCCGAAAGAGCACCAAGTTGCCGAATTTCTGCAATAAGTCCTTCGATCCTTTCTATACAGTTCGCTACTATTTTCTTTTCCTTAAGTTCCAAAAGCGGCTCTAATTGCATTCTGGTTAGTAAGAGAGCCGGCGCCAAGTTGTCGTGCAATTCTGCTGCAAGTTTTTGTAGGGCTTTTTCTTCAGCTTGTATCTGCTGCAGCAGGTTGATTCCTTTTCCATTTCTTTTATGTCTTAGTAGAAGGAAAGTTATAGCACCTATGCAAGTGGCCGAACCTAAAATAGCGCCTATTATACAGTGTTCCTCGTATTTCAAATGGTGGTCTTTTAAATTTATTTATAGATAATAACGCTTATTTTAATTTTACTTCTTCACTATAATAATTCGATTACGTATGTGAAATTAGCCTTGTCATTATCATTTTCTTAAATCTTCGCTTGATTTTATTTCGGAAATATGTGAAGTAATTCTTCCCTTTTGTAGAAAAAAAACTACAAAAATTTCATTCTTTTTATGAGTGTGCTTTATGAACTAATTCAATGAACTTGCAGCCTACTTATCTAGATGCCATGACAACTATTGGACTTGCAGATCAACAGTTTTTTTTTAGGAAGGGTATAATTACTTCGATTACTGCGGGTCCTTCTTTACAGCTTATTTGGGAGACGGGCCTTGCAAGAGAAATGAATCAGTTGCTTGACCGTTCTTTGCCGGACATCTTGTTGCTGAGCGCTGAACTAAAGGGTCTTGACCTTTTTTCTTTCGTGGCACAAAAGAAAATTAGATATCCTGCATTAAAGATGGCAGTGTTTACCTCCGGTGAGGATTTGCTAGAGGCAAAAGAGTTATTGGATGCGGGGGTCAATGCCATTCTGCCTCGTGAACCCGGAGACGACAATCTGATTTCCGTTATCAATACGGTTACAGACAGTGGGATCTATTTTAATGAGTTGGTTAGCCGGGCGCTTCTTACTCGCTTACGGCGTAAGACTCCCGGGGCCCCTGTCGATACCCTGCGGTTTTCAAAGAATGAGATCCGGGTGCTTGAATTACTTGCGGAGGGGTATAAGTCTGAAGAAATTGCGCAGCGTGTTTTTTTGAGTAAGAAGTCGGTCGAAAATATTCGGTATCAGTTAAAGATCAAGACTGAAGTTAGCTCCAGCATTGGGCTGGTGGCCTATGCTCTTAGAAACCGTTTGATCCGTTAGAAGGCAAAAGACCGTATTTTCCGAAGCCGAAATTTTTAGGGTTTTTACTCTTTTTTAGAGCCCTCTCGCATAGCATCTTGCTTTCTTAAAATTTTATGCTATGCAAATCTTACCTATCAGCGTTTTAATTGCCGATGAGTACGACATCTACAGAGCTGGATTTAAAGCTGCGCTAAAGAAAGCGCAAGATATCCAGATCATTGGCGAAGCGGGTACAACCCCAGCCTTATTTGCCCTCTTGGAGACAACGCAGCCCGATGTGATCTTTCTGGACCTCGCATTGCCGGGGAGTAAGGGCATCAAGACGCTATTACAAGTTTCCCGCGCAGCACCCGCTGCCAAGATCTTGCTCTTGGGTTATAGTATGGAAACTTCCCTGCTAGAGACTTTATCAAAGGCAGGGGCCAACGGCTATTTGTCCAAGACGGCTGAGATAAAAGAGGTGGCGAATGCTGCGCGTTCGGTCATAAGTCAGGGGTACTATGTTTCGGATAGCGACAATCAGCCCGAGATCGAGTCGGTCTTTAGGCCGGTTACGATCACGCCGCTTCGTACGCGTTGTCCACTGACCGATAAGGAAGTGACCGTGCTTCGCCTTTTTTGTCAGGAGCAAACTACACGGGATATTGCCAGCTCTTTATCACTTAGCCCCCGGACGGTAGAGAGTATCCGCGATAAGATCAAATTCAAAACAGGAAGTCGTAACCTGGCCGGAATGGCCTTTTTTGCCCTCAAAAATGGGTTGATCCGGCTGCAATAACGGTTTTTCGATCTTATTTCAGGCTCAGGGGCAACCATTGTCCCTTCGGCTTGTTTTAGGAGTATGAAACCCGCTGTATCGGTCTTCTGGTTCCGCCGTGACCTTCGGTTACAAGACAATGCCGGACTTTTTAGGGCGCTAAAGGGCGAGCATCCCGTCTTGCCGGTCTTTATTTTCGACAAGGCTATTTTAGATGAGCTGGAGGATCCCGCGGATGCTCGTGTCAATTTTATACACCAGTCATTGGAGGCCATACAGCAGCAGTTAATAGCAGTGGGCAGTACCTTGTACGTTCAACATGGATCGGTACAAGAGGTCTTTACGAAATTATGTGATACGTATGCTATTCAGACTGTTTACACCAATGCAGATTACGAGCCCTATGCCAGGGCACGCGACAATGCCATGGCCGATTTTTTTACCAGTCGCTCTATTGCGTTCGTATCGGTCAAGGACCAGGTAATTTTTGAACGATCCGAAATCGTGAAGGACGATGGACTTCCTTACACGGTCTTTACGCCTTATTCCCGCAAATGGCGTGCAACGATCAAGGCGGAGCAACTGCGATCTTGGGGATCGGAAAAGCTTATTGAATTATGTTATAAGCAAGGCCCCATCGCCATTCCGTCTTTAAAAAAAATAGGCTTTCGATCTAGTGGACTACGTTTTCCCGATAAACAATGGGACAAGCATACCATCAAACGGTACAAGGAACAGCGTGATTTCCCTGCTGTGGAGGGCACGTCTCGTCTAAGTGTTCATCTTCGTTTTGGGACCATTAGCATCAGAGCCCTTGCACGAGAAGC
>JBIIHS010000189.1:0-3400 GCA_044235515.1 Chitinophagaceae bacterium
GTGCAGAGAGGCGCAAAGGTAGGATTTTTAAGAGAATCAGGACAGTAGCTGGCGTAATTTCTCCCTGCAAGCCGGGTTGATCATATATTCAAAATAGCGCTTATCCGCCACGCTACGAATGCTTTGCACCAAGAGATCATTTTGACGGGTCACGAATGCGTATTTCTCATTGATATTACTCATCACATCGCTGCGGACCTTCTTCTGCATACCCGCAGATTTATCCTTAAGACCCAACACATAGTTGATATCGGTAATGTTGGCCGTCAGCCCCTTTTCGGACCGACCAAGCAGTAGCTTTAAAAGTGATTGTTCTGTCTCCGTGAACGGCTGAAGTTGGCCACCTCCCGTGCCAGAGCTGGGGATCACGCTATTGACCGTTTTTCGCTTGCGCTGGCGATAAAGCAAAAACAAGCCGAGCATGAGCAGTACAAAAAGCCCATAAAACCATATGGCAAAAGAACGAGGCTTCTCCCAAATAACCTCGCCGGTAGAGGTAAATCGCTTGGGGTCGAGCCGAATGGAATCATACTTATAGGATGAGCTATTCAGGCTATACACCCAACCCTTGTAATAATAACTTTGTGAATTGGACTGAAGCCGTAGTAGCGTTTGCACGAGCTGTGGGTCTTCCAAAAATGAAATGGTATTGGAAGTAAAGTCAGCAAAATAGACGCCCTTGGTCATCGCCAGGTAATAGCCATTCTCAGAAGGATAGCAAATAAAGTTAGCCGCCTTAAAAAGTTTTAAAGCCGAATTGGTCATTTCACCTAGCTCCTCCCACTCCTTCGTTTTAATATCGAGCCGATAAGAGACTGGATCGATAGTGGCTTCATTCCACGAAGAGGACATGCCATCGTTTATAATGATCTGGTAGGGGACATACAAAAAGTTTCCTGCCGTATCCCTCCAAGCAGTACTCCGACTGGAGGCCACAAGGGGCACATGCACTTCCCGATTGGTGGGCACAATATCCCACTCCCTATCGGTAGAATTGTACAGTCGTAACAAGCCGTTTGATTTCCAAAATCCGTAGCCAGACAATTCATATATATCCCCCTGTGCATAAAATAGAGAAGACCCGTTATTATAGTTCTGATTGATGGTCCGATCCACTCTTTCAAAATATAAAAGAGAGTCCCCATTGTCTTTCATCTGGTATAGTCTGCCGCTGCGGCCAAAATGCAACATTAACCCCTTTTTGGTCGGCAAATATTCTACGGGCATAGTGCGTAGAAACTCTGAATTGAGCCGCAAATATGAGTGCGCTCCGATTGCTTGCAAACAAGGTATGGGGTAATCCCTTTTTACTATATCCGTAAAAAAAGGGGATCGCCTTATAGATAAAACTGAATCACCCTTTTCTTGTGCAAATCCAAAAAAGGTAAAAAAAAGGCCTATTGAAGCTATAAAATATATTTTTACCATATAAAAAAATGATTTTCAATATATTTAAGCGGTTAGTAACCTATTAGACAGAGATATCTAATGCTCGGAAATATAGGAAATAACCTGTAAAAGAACCAATAAAATAACCTATAGTAAAGTAAATATACAAACAGTATCGAAATTCGAAAATAGTTGGTTATTAACCTTTCTAATCCAAGAGGGGCCCCATTAGCCTTAAAACCTTTCCTGAAAATTCAAAATGAAAAAGGAACCTGCAGGGGCTAGTTTTCTAAAAAAAGAATTGATTGTCCTCCTGGTGGTAGCATTGGCTGCAGGTTCCATTTTTTTTCCCTGGTTCCACATTTACTTTATCAAAAACATCTCAGGATCCCCAACTTCTACCCTTCAGGGATCCTATAGCGGCACTTTTGTAGAAGGCGGCTGGCTAGGGCTTTCACTATCCATTTTTTGTTTGATCCTGGTCTATCTTAAAAATAAATGGGGCGGCCTTTTTGCAGCAGGAAACACCCTAGTTGGGATGGCCTATTTACTGGGATGGGTAGAACTGACAAGTAAATTCACTTCAGAAAAGGCAACACAGGCCCAGATCCAACTGAAAATCGAGCCGCAAGCTGGGCTGTACTTTTTTATTGTATGCTCCTTACTAAGCACTATTCTACTGCTGCAAAAACGACGCTGAATAACCCTAAGAGACAAACTGGTTCATTCACCGACTTTTGCTTACCTTTTGAAAACGAATAGGATTATAAATCAACCTCTTACGCTTAGAATGAAACTTACTACAGCAGGCCAAAGAAACATGCTCAACAAACTGTTTTACTTTCTGGCCGTTCCATTATTGCTCGCTGGCCTTTTTACGATGGGCTCTTGGCAAACCTCTTTTTCTGTTTTTTCCGCAACGAACCACGATAGCGAAGGCATACTGCCAACCAACCTACAAGAGGGAGATATTATCTTTCAAACCTCAAGGTCCGGGCAAAGTAAAGCGATTCAGCTGGCCACCCATTCCACGTATAGTCATATGGGTATTATTTACAAAAGAGGCGGCCGATTCTACGTATACGAAGCAGGCGGTACCGTACGACTAACCCCATTGTCAAGCTGGATAGATAGTGGATTGAATGGAAAATATGTGATAAAGAGGATAAAGAACGCAGCCACCCTTTTAACACCCGATGTACTCGGAAACATGAAAAAGGTAGGCGAAAAATTTAACGGAAAGCCGTACGACAAATACTTTGAATGGTCGAACGACAGGATCTATTGCTCCGAGTTGGTATGGAAGATCTACAAAGAGTCCTTGCAACTTGAAATTGGGAATTTAAAAAAGCTCTCCGATTTCGATCTGACCAGCAAAGAGGTCAAAACGATCATGCAGAGCCGATATAAAGGCAAAATCCCCTACAACGAAATTGTCATCTCGCCAGAAAGCATGTATAACTCGGATAAACTGATTACGGTCGAAAAAAACTGACGGTACCGATACAACGGGTGGCGGCGGCTTTCTACACAGAAAAGAGGCTGTGCATCTCTGGTATACGTACTGAATCAAATCCCTTTTTTAGTAGTCGGTCGCGAAAATCTTGCTGCACCTCATAATCGCCATGGACCAAAAATAATTCGCGTACTAGCTTGGGATCTTGCTGTGCCAACCATTGACAGAGATCATCATAATCACCATGCGCGCTCATACTTCTGATCTGTCCGATAGTCGCATGTACCTCGTGCGCCACGCCAAAGATGCTCACCTCTTTTTGACCGCTAAGAAGTCGCCCACCCAATGAACGGGGTTCGCAATACCCCGTAAATAAGATACGATTACGGCTATTTTCTACTGCATTGCTGATATGATGTTTAACACGTCCGGCATCCGCCATTCCACTGGCGGCAATAATGACCATTGGGCCATTATCAAAATTGAGTTGCTTGGATTGTTCTACGGAGCGAATATACTTTAACTGGGGAAAGCCGAACGGATCGGCATCCTTTT
>JBIIHS010000190.1:0-3391 GCA_044235515.1 Chitinophagaceae bacterium
ATTTCTTTCTGTTGAAAGGGTCCCGTGTATCCTTCCACCAAAAAATCATTCCGTCCATTTGTGCCGTTTTGTTCGCGTGTCTCGATGAGTGAATGAACAGGCAGGTCCCAGCAGACCCAATGTGTCCTGGAAGAGAGTGGAGTACCCTGCTGCTCCAGTATGACCAGTAGCGAACGGGCTACCGGAGGTAAGCCCACAATCTGCAAAGGCGGATTACAATTACAACCCTCTGACCGATACGGCATGGGCAAAAAACCTCCATTCGGAAAAGCGGGACTACTGATCTGCAGTAGTAATGGATTGGTTCCCGATGGATAGGCCAAAAAAACTCCATCGCGATTGCCTACCTCTACCCATTCCCTTGGCATAACCGTACAAAAAGGACCCATCCAATTCATTCCGACAATCTAATCAGACAGTGCATCCTGCACAATGATAGTAATCGTATCAACTGTGATCAGAGTCAATGGAAGCCGCTAACACATGGAGTATCATTGTAAAAGACAATTGAAACAAATGAAAAAAAATAACCAAGGATGGGAGCAGATCCTGTTCTACGATATCAGGAGATTGGAAGCCATCGAAGAGGAATTGAAATTTCATTTGCCGGAACTATTGACTAAAACAAGGTCACTGCGTCTAACGATGATCATACAGAAATATATCATCTTTACCGACGAAAGCATCATCAAATTAGGTGCTCTGATCAAAGAAGGGGGTATTGGCGTGTTGTTACAGCCTAATAGCATGGCCTCCGTATTATGCCGAGACACAAAAGAAAAGCTTAACTACTGTACCCTCGAAACAGAGATTGACCACTGTCTTGTCTCCTCACTCATCAGCATCGCTACACTGAAAGCCAACTACTACCAGCAAGTAGCGCGCCTTAGCGATAAACTAGGCCATTCTTCCATGAAAACCCTCCTGCAAAATATAATGGAGAACGAACAGCGAGTCATGAACTGGCTACAAGAAATGCAAGAGAAAGAACAAATCGAGCAAGAAGATGTACCCCTTAGTGGTGTGGTACCCCGACAAGCTTATTGGCTCTTGTAGGGCGTAATGCCAACCGTATTGTGATCTCGCCGTACGCATGGGGCTCGGCCTGACTGAATTCAGCTTGCTGTAAGTACTGTACAAATTGAATATTACCATGGGCTGTCGTAAAGCCAATCCCGAACTCAAGACCGACTAATTGTTTATTTATATTGCGTCTTTCCCCGGGCGACATAACAGCAGTTACCGGTCGGCCCTCTAATAATCGATTTCTAATCACCCATGTTATGGTAGGCGTCGTAAAAAGCGTAACTCCCCCCCTGGAAAGCACTTGTTTAGTTTTCTGAAAAAGCGGAAAGGAGCCCATGGGCCAGCCCATCGGATTATATAGAACTTGTACTCCCCAACGGATCCGTTGAAAAAGAAGACCCCAATCGATAGCTTGATACACCAAGATTCGGCTAGTGGAAAATGAGAATACCGGCTGTCCCGCCAATACAGCAGTTTGCCAAAAAAAACCATTTTCTACAATATGTTCCCATCCTTGCGGAATCTCATCTCCTATAACCCGGTGCAAAAGCTGCTGCGTTCGGCGTGCACCTGCCCTTCGTCCCGAATATCCCCAAGAACTAGATAGCGCCCATAGTGTTTTCGAAGCTGTAGGCCTATGTTGAATTCTATACGAAAGAAACAACAACCCGGCATAGGGATAGTCCAAAGAACGAATTAATGTATCTCGCAGATCGGCCGGTGTATAAAGCTGTTGAACAAAGGAAATATGATGGCGAGAAAATCTTGACTTCTCATCGAATAAAAAATAATCAAGCTGATTCCCCCCGGTATAGTATCGGTCCGTTCCATGACCACGATAGTTCAAAAAATCATTTTGCACTGTCAGCCCCCAAAAGGTATTAACCTGCGCCCATACGGCCACCACGCCATAGAAAAGAAAAATAAAAAGTATCGAACGCATACCCAATTCTCATTTTATAGAATGGTTGATCGGTGGTGTTAAAGCAGGCTGACGAACAAATTCTCGTAAGGCGCGCGGCAAGGTGCCCAATACATCTTCTATCTCTCCCGGAGAGATATACTCATATAATGCCGAGAAAACAGACTGCATAGCCCGTAAGGCCTGTGCATTATTTCCGAAATCATAGCCCGATAAATTCCCATCGGCCTCCCGGATCGCCTCTAAAAATTCATCGAGATGCCTGGCCGTTTGCCGTTGAGTGCGATAGGTCCACCCGTCTACATAAATACCTTTGATGGCCATCGGCAACTGGGCCAATAGTTGAAAAGATTCCTCATATGGCAACCGATCCCGGAGTGCATGCAACACGGCCCTTATGATTCGAGCGGCTTTATCCCTGGGCACTTCCAACTCGAGAGAGACAAAACGAATAAACTCATTTCCTTTTAGCGCATATTTCTCAAAATCGATTACCATAAAAAATAGTATTAATTAATCCGCTGAAATTGTGAAATAAAAGGAGTGCGAGCAATGATGAGTATCAAGAAAATGGTGAGTGCCATCATTTACAAATAGTACCCTGGTCTATTTCTTTGTAGATGTTAAAAAATCGAAATGATGACATTCAAAAAAACGACTATGAAAAAAATTGTACTTGTTCTATTGCCCTTTTTTGTACTCACGCAACTAAAAGCGCAGGAAACGGAAAAAAGATCGACCCCTTCCCCTAAAAACTATCTGTCCTTACAAGTAGGACCTGCTCTATCTACAGGCGATTTTGCCAGAAAAGATATAGACAATGACCAAGCCGGATTTGCGAAGACAGGTTTTGCTTTGGACCTCAACTATACTTACCAATTAAACGAAAATATCGGGCTCGCGGCCAGCGCTTTCTATACGATCAATAGCCTGGCTATCAAGAAAATTAGAGAGCTCACTGGCGTAAATACGCTGAAGACGGACCACTGGCAATCCATTGGGCTAGTCGCTGGCCCGGCATTTTCCTACTCGTTTAGTGACAAGGTTAGAACAGACCTGCGTATCATGGGGGGGATTACGTCCGCTAACTCTCCCGATGTTAGAACCAATGGCTTCTTACTGGCCGATGAGGACTGGGTAACCGCAGCGCTGTTTCAAACCGGAGTGGGCGTACGTGTCGATCTTGGAAAACAGGCCTTTTTTGCCAGCCATCTTGACTTCCGTTATATCAATCCCCGCTTTGACATTACAGTAAGCACTGGCGAAAAAGAGATCAGAAGACAACAAATGTCTACCCTCAACCTCACGTGCGGAGTAGGTGTTAGATTCTAATGTGGGTGTAGCATAGATCGATCTCCAAGGGGCTGGAATGTATTTATTCATGTATCAACATAAAAAAGGTAATTCATAAATAGACTGTAATTTTACCGGAAATTATTCCGG
>JBIIHS010000191.1:0-3390 GCA_044235515.1 Chitinophagaceae bacterium
ATCGCCGGTATGGGTTTTGCGATCTACGAAACACGTGTGAATGCCCTGAATGGTTCTACCAAATACAACTTTAATTCCTTGGTAGATCCCTCTTATGCCGACCGCAAGGATTTTATCAAGAATCTTAAGAATAATATCCTCGACAATACTTTCGAGACACCTGCTGAGCGCAACTCCAGTGCCGGTGACAATGGTAAAACATTCAGACCTCTCGGTACTTTTGGTATCGGATTTGCCTACAAGCTGAATAACAAGATCAACATCGCCTTCGAAGATCGTTGGTCTGTTTCGAACGATGATCTGCTCGACGGACAACGCTGGCAGGGTCATCCCAATGGCGACGCGGCTCAAACGCGCAACTTCGATACGTATAATTACATGAGCCTTGGTTTGAACATTAACCTGGGCAAGAACAGTGTTCAGCCTCTCTACTGGCTCAACCCACTCGATTATCCTTACTCCGAGCTGCGCAATCCCCGCTTGATGAATATCCCCAAGCCTGTATTGCTTGATACCGATGGAGATGGCGTAACCGATCAATTCGATCGTGAGCAAACTCCTGCAGGATGTCCTGTTGATACGCATGGTGTAAGTTTGGATACGGATGGTGATGGCGTACCTGATTGCAAAGACAAGGAATTGATTACGCCTACTCGTTGCCAGCCCGTCAATGCGGATGGTGTGGGTAATTGCAAATGTCCCGATGATTGTAAAACAATGGCAGGTCCTGCTCCCGTTAGCTGTGAGCAGAAAGTAGGTGCCCTTCCCAGCGTAGCTTTCAAAGCCGGAAGCAGCAAGCTCTCTGATGATGCCAAGTCTGTATTGGCTTCTGCGGCTTCTCGTGTTCGCAATAACCCCGGTTGTCAGATTGTGGTGGTTGGCTATTGCGCCGGCGACAAGCGTGAGCAGCAAATGAGCTGGGATCGTGTTAATGCTATCATTTCTTATATGGTAGATAAAGAGGGTATCAGCCAAGACCGCTTTATCTTCAATTATGGCCAACAAGGCGGTGATTGCAATACGGTTGATCTTCGGGCGGCTGTAGATGGTGAGACCGGTCCTAACCGCGTTGATCCTCCCCATCCCAATTTGCGTAAAAACTAATTATATCTAATTGATACTGAAGACCCCGAATTGTTTCGGGGTCTTTTTTTTGCCCCCAGCTTCGGATTATCATATTCTTAACGGGCTTGATTTGGTCGATGATCTTTTTTAAGCAAGTTTTGCCTTTAAGCGTTAACTTTGCCTCCCCTATGTCCATCTTATTGCGATTCAGTGCGTTATTGGTAGTGAGCCTGTCTTTAGTACTGCTAACCGGTTGTGGTAAAAGCATGTCGAAGCTCCTCAAAAATCCAGACGCTTCGTACAAGCTTCGACGGGCAGAGCAGTTCTTTGTAAAAAAGGAGTTTATAAAGGCGCAACAAGTTTATGAGGATATCATGCCTTTCTTTAAGACCAGTAAGGAGTTCGAGGATATCTATTATAAATACGCATATTGCGCCTACAACCTTTCGGATTTCATGAACGCCGAAAATCTTTTTAAAAGCTATCTAGAGATCTTTCCCACCAGTGCTCGGGCCGAAGAGATTGATTATATGCGAGCTTATTGTTACTACAAGCAGTCCCCTAAGGCCCAGCTGGATCAGACCAACACCGTTCGCGCCATGGGAATGATGCAGACCTTTATCAATACGCATCCCGGATCGCCTCGTAACAAGGAGGCCACTGAGATCATTGATATTTGTCGCGCCAAGCTTGAGACCAAAGATTTCTTAAGCGCACAATTATATTACGAGCTTGGTCAGTTCCGTGCTGCCGGCGTTGCCTTTACGTCGCTGTTGAATGTCTATCCCGAATCGTATCGTGCTGATGAGTACAAGTTAATGGTGATCAAATCGTATTTTCGTTTTGCCGAAATGAGCATAGAGGAAAAAAAGGTAGAACGATTTGAGCAAGTTGTCACGGAGTGTTTTGAATTTATGGATCGTTATCCCGAAAGTAAATGGAAGAAAGAAGTCGATAATTTTTTGAATCAGTCACAGAATAATATAAAAATCCTCACCAATGAGCAAACTAAGACGCCAGCTTAGCGCAGGAATTACCAGCAATGTAGAGACCCGTCATCTTCAGGACATCAAAGCGAAGACCGGTAATCTTTACGAGTCTATCTCCATCATTGCCAAGCGGGCCAACCAGATCAATCTCTCGTTGAAAGAAGAGTTACACAATAAGCTCGAGGAATTTGCCAGCCATACGGACAGTCTCGAAGAGATCCATGAGAACAAAGAGCAGATCGAGATCTCCAGGGCCTATGAGCGTATGCCCAATCCGGCACTGCTGGCCACTCAAGAATTTCTCGAGGATAAAGTATACTTCAGAAAGCAGGAGGATGAACTGTTCAGCTAATACCGCTGATCATGTTTAGAGCATCATTACTTTTTACCTGTTTGGCCCTGTCGATGATATCGACCGGTCAGGAATTGCAGGCTAGGGTCAATATCATTGCCAATAAGGTCAGCTCGCAGGTAGACAGAAAGATCTTTCAGACCTTACAAGGAGGGCTTACTAATTTTATCAATTCCCGGAAATGGACCAGCGATGTTTTTGGTCCTTCCGAAAAGCTCCAGTGTAGTTTTCTCATCAGCATTGACCAAGACCTGGGCAATAATGTGTACAAGGGTAAGCTGACGGTACAGGCGGCCCGTCCTGTTTTCAATACAAGCTATGATAGTCCACTGATCAATTTTCAGGATGATAATGTGGTCTTCAAATATGTAGAGTTTCAGCCCATCGAGTTCAATGAAAATCGGGTGCAAGGCAATGACCCTTTGGTGGCAAACCTGACCGCCGTCATTGCATTTTACATCAACATTATCTTAGGTTTAGACTACGATTCGTACGCGTTGCGCGGAGGCGATTTATATTTTCAACGGGCTTGGAATATCGTGAACAATGCCCCGGGCTCTCGTGATATTGCCGGTTGGAAATCTTTCGACGGATTACGGAATCGGTATTGGCTGGCCGAGAATATGAATAACAATCGGTTTACCTTGGTGCACGATGCGGTCTATGCGTATTACCGTACCGGGCTCGATCTGTTCTTTGAGAATGAAGAGGCGGGTAGGGGCGGTATGCTCAATGCGTTGAATTATTTGAATACGGTCAATACCGAGAATTTGAATTCGATGATCATTCCTTTCTTCTTTCAAGGAAAAGCCAATGAATTAGTCAAGGTCTTCAGTAAAGGGAGTCCGGAACAACGTAGCCGGGCGCGCGAGTTGTTGACCAAAATGGATATCACGAATATTTCTTTGTACAAAGAGCTATGAGAGCAATACCTGGTCTTTGGATCTTGTTGTGGTGGGTCGTAGCTTCTTGCGGCAACGACAA
>JBIIHS010000192.1:0-3378 GCA_044235515.1 Chitinophagaceae bacterium
GATCAAGAAGGCCGTGGTTAATATGGCGCTCAAGTTGCAAAAACCTGTCCTGAGTTTGACCAGCAGTGATTATAATGAATTCGGTTTGGGAGATCTGTTGGTGGAACAAGGCGACGTATACGAGATTAACCTCCAGGTGTACTATATGCTGCGCGATACCCTGACCGGTTGGCCCGGAGGAAAACCCAACGCCCACCTTCCGGCACATCCAGAACGCTCTGAACCCTGGCCAAAGAAAATAGTCATATTTTCTCCACATCCGGATGATGACATCATTAGCATGGGAGGAACCTTTCAGCGATTGCAAGATCAGGGGCACGATTTGCACGTAGCCTATCAAACCAGTGGAAATATTGCCGTGACCGATGAGTTCGTAACTCGTTACCTCGATTTTGCCATCGGCTTTGAGTCGATTGCGGGCATCAATACGACCAAAACAAAAAAGATACTGGCTGATGCCCAGCGGTTCTTGGCCAAGAAGAAATCACACCAGGTTGATACGGCCATGATCCGCAATATCAAGGGACTCATTCGACGCGGAGAAGCCAAGGCCACTTGCCGCTATGTGGGCATTCCGGAATCGAATGTCCATTTTATGCACCTCCCCTTCTATGAGACAGGCACCATCGAGAAAAAGCCGCTCTCAGAAAAAGATATTAAACTGACCATGGAATTACTTCGAAAGATCCAACCTCAGCAAGTTTATTGCGCAGGCGATTTTGCCGATCCCCATGGCACACATCTTGTTTGCTTTAATGCCATTGTTGAGGCTCTACGCCGTATCAAAATGGCTGGCGATGATTGGATCCGGGATTGCTGGCTTTGGCTTTATAAAGGGGCCTGGCAAGAATGGAACATAGAAGAGATCGATATGGCTGTACCGATGAGTCCTGATCAGGTATTGAAAAAACGCTACGGCATTTTCATTCATCAATCTCAAAAGGACATGGTTCCATTTCAGGGGGCCGATTCAAGAGAGTTTTGGCAACGCGCCGAAGAACGAAATGCGCGAACCGCTAGCTTGTACGCCGACCTGGGGCTTACCCATTATGCGGCCATCGAGGCCTTTGTACGCTGGCAATATTAAAATTTAGCCTATATTTGCAGCCCTTTGGTACTTATTCCATGCACTTGGGAGCGGTACCGGTTCGGCCCCGTAGCTCAACTGAATAGAGCATTTGACTACGGATCAAAAGGTTTCAGGTTTGAATCCTGACGGGGTCACGATAACCCTCAGCACAATAAGCTGGGGGTTTTTTAATGGATGATACTAAGACCCATTATAATGTCTTTCTGATTCGTTGGTAGCATGCGGGCAAAAGTGATCGAAAACGATCGTAGGTAGCCGCAGCGATATTAGTGGTATCGAAAGGAACGAACTGTACAAATGATTTGCTCTCGCCTGCATTACGGCCATACTTGTACGTGTTAGTAAACCAACCATCTTCTTGTAATTGTACCTCGGGCAATAAGGTGTTGGGAACACTGATAAAAAAAGCATCCCCCTTTAACGAAGTGGAAGCAGTTGATGAGCTCGCTGAGACAGTAGCCAGGGAATATTGACGTAAGGCCAAATAGGCTTCCTTAGCGGTCTCCAAGGCCGGATCGATCAATTCTACCCGAGGAGCCAGCACCCCACGATAACGATATCCATTGGCATCTTGATAAGCATATAATTCTTGCAAGACAGCGGCGATCGTATCGCGCATGTAAGGATAATGCGTACAGCCCAGTATCAAGGTGTTTAAGGGAATGCGATATTGTTGCGCACGCATTTTCTCTAGCAAAGAGACCAGGTGGTATCGTACATAATTGACCGGATCGTTAAGTTGCATCTCTACACAACGTCCGGCATCATCGTATTCACAAAGCAAACTGTTGCCACTTTTAATAAATCCATATATATCCAGCAATGAACTATCGATCGGATAGGTCGGATGGCGAAAAGAGGGTCCCTTGTATAAACCGCGAGGGGCTTGCGCCTGATCGGCTATAAAACTCCAATCTCGATCGATACTTTCTGCTAATCCAAATCCACCCTGACTTGCTATGGAGAGCGATCCTAATTGCAACGAATCGGCCATGGCTTGCAAAACCAGTGGATAGCCATTCGAAGCCACCGTACCGGCGGTTGCAAATACCCCTACCGTACCCCAGTTCTGTTGCAGATGACGAATAGCCGCCAGAGAGCCGGCATTGATAACGCCTACCACAGGTATGGCTCCACCAGGGAGATTGGCCGTGTACTGTTTGATATCGGGCAACGCATACGCGGTGGCCGTATTACAGGCGATGACCAACATCTTTACCGCTTCCTTTTTTTGCACCATAAAACTCTTTCCGCTACGAAGCGAAGCGGTTTTTCCTAAAAGAAAACGCATATTTTTTAATACATGCTCCTTTAGCAAATTGGTTTTACCGGCTGCGGCATAGTTACCATAGGGCATATTGGCCTGGTCGGCCAAGTATTGAAATCGCTCATTGGAAAAATCGGGTATGCCATCAGCGCCGGGTTTGCCATCCTTATTGTTGAATGCATCAAGGGTCAACATAGCTTCCAAGACCGTAAGTCCACCGGTACCAGAATCAAAAACGCCAATGGGAAGTGCGGGACGCTGGGCCGCGACCGAAAAAAGTAAAAACAGGGAAACGAACAGCGAGCAAGACTTGTTGATCATAGCGGAAAGTTAAGGATATTATCTACTTTTAAGCTATGAAAATAGCTTGCTGGTCCGTTGGTAAGGCCCATGAATCGTATGTAAAAGAAGGAGTAGAACAATTTACGGCCCGGCTACAGCATTATTTCAAAACCGAATGGACCCTATTGCCCACCCCCCGCTCCACGGGTATGCTTAGCGAAATGGACCTTCGTCGTAAAGAGGCAGATTGCATCTTAGAATGGTTGGAAAAGGATGATTACCTGGTGCTGCTCGATGAAAAAGGAAAATCCCTGAGCTCTGAAAAACTAGCGTCCTTCTTACAATCTCGTGCCAATGAGAGCACAAAAAGAGTGGTATTTCTGATCGGAGGAGCCTTTGGAGTAGATGATAGGCTAAAAAAAAGAGCACAGCTAATGTGGAGTCTATCTGCGCTGGTCTTTCCGCATCAATTGGTACGACTGATCTTGGCCGAGCAACTTTACAGGGCCGCTACTATTTTACGAAACGAAAAATATCACCACTCTTAATCAAACAGACAGATGCTTAGTATCACGTTGCTGATTGTACTCTTTACCACTTTAGTATCCATTAGCGCTTTTGGAAAACCTACTGTGATCGATCAGTTCATATTCGACCCGGTGACCATTAACCGAAGACAACAATGGTATCGTTTTTTTACTTGTGGGCTAATTCATGCAGATTGGGAGCATCTCTTATT
>JBIIHS010000193.1:0-3337 GCA_044235515.1 Chitinophagaceae bacterium
ATCCATCTGCCTTTCTGTTTTGACCGAACATCAGCCAGTTGTCGACACCTCCCAGGTAGTAGATGAATTTTTGCGAACCCCAAGAAAAATCGGCCGCGCCGCGCACGGCCCAGGTAATGTTTCGGTAAAGCGGTAAGAAATGCCGAATATCAAAACCCAGGTTCATCGTATAGGGCATCGATTGGAATGTGTTTTTTGCGTTACTGCCTATTTGTGCATTGTAATCGAAGTAGACTTTGTAGCGAAGTCCATTCCAGATATTGAGGGCAGGGGAGATAGCATCGTCGTGGATCAATTCAATATGCACCAGGCCGTATTGAAGTACATTGTCCTTCCCTTTGAGTGATTGGTCGGGATAGACCGGGTTAGCCAGTTTTACATAGCGATCACTTCGGTATCCGGCATTGATGCGCAGGCTTCTAACTTTATTGAAAGGATAGCTGACCGTGGCTTGATAAAGATTGGAATGCAGTTTTGTATCAAAGAAAATAGAATCGTTGTAGAGCGGTGGATTCTTTAACGTGTTGCGATAATAGGTAAACCCGTAATCGATTCGTTTTTTGAGATATTGGCCGGTCAAAATATATTCATTGGCATCCAGGTTGGGACTAATGCGAAGTCCGCCTGCAAACTTCAAGTCTTCCATCAGATCGGAGGTGCCAAGTCGCAAGATGCCATTGAGCGGATTGTTATTGCTTAGTTGGATGGGGCCGCGTCCTCCCTGATAGGGCTGATAGCGCGTAACGAGTACGTTATTATTGAATCCACTTACCAAGTAGTCATTGAAAAATTTAGCGGGCCGGTACTCGAATATCTTGGAGCGAGCACTTTTACGCGCGGCATTACCCGTGGCGATGCCTGCGGTCGGCGTCTTGCCTGTGGGCTCATCTTCAAAGCCACTATTAAAGATCGAATTGGCTTTTGGGGGGAGCGGCATTTCCGGAACGGGGCTAGGGGCCGGCGCAATGCGACGACTGGCTTTCTTCTCTTCTTCGATCAATTTGCGCACATATTCACTTGGTCTTGCCGTAATATTTCTTCTGCGAAGGGTGTTTTCGTCTACTTTCAGACGATACAACAATTTAGCATCCCCGAGTCGAACGACCTCACTCACCTGTTGATTATCGCCGGCGGTACGGGTCTCCAGTAAACTGCTTTGGTAATTTGTCAGCGGAAAAACATAGGCCGAATCGAGGGTTACGGACACAAATCCGACAGAGTCGACATCGGTCTTATCCCATTCTTTGAGCAAACTATCGACATCATTTTTGGGAGGATTGCGCAGCACCTCATCTCCGATGAATACAAGGGTATCCAGTCCGGCTCGCTCGGTGGTAAAGAAGCCGGCATAACGGTTTCCAATGCCATTCTCGTCGCTGACGAACGTAAAGTGACTGGTATTGTATTGAGAGGGAAAACGGGCGTTACCGCGGGCCAGATTCGTCAGTTGCGAGATCTGTCTGGTCTCTGATTGGTTCCAATTGTCCACTAAGAATATGTTGTAAGGTCGTTTGGGTAATGGACCCTCTTCTTCTCGGATGGTAGCATTGGGACGAGAGCTTGAAAAAAGGATGCCGGTCTTGTTGGGAAATGCTACGAAAGAGGGATCAAGGTCGTCATACTTATCGTTTGTGATCTGCTCTATTTGCTGCTTGTCGATCTTATAAATATAAATATCGGATTGTCCGCTTCTGACCGCGCTCAAGATAAGTGTATTGTTATCGAGCATATATTTCATGTCAGTTACCTGGTCGAACTTGTCGAATACTTGTCGATTGATCTTGATACGACGGGTCATATCGTAGACAAAGAAATTGAGCTCGCCTTTCTCGTGATACAGAACGGCCAGTCTTGTCCCTTTGCCATCCCACGCTATGAGGGGATAATTCGGATTGCGATCTTCTTCTCGCGAAAGCACGCCTTGTTTCAGTAGTACATTACGTTTGACGAAATTCTCCATCAATATCAATTGAATGCGCCCTTGCTTGTACTCGGTAACGGCATAGGAGAAACTGCGCGGGACCGGATTGGCATTGAAATGGTAAAAATCTTTTTTGCCGGCATACTCACTAACCGCCAGTTGTCCGCGGGGGGCATTGCGTCTACCCTTGATGTCTTTGAAGTAGACAGTTTGCATGTCGTTCATGAAGTCTTGCAGCAAGGGCTTGAACTTCTTTTTAGATAATTTATACGAAGCACTATTGAGGTTGCGGAAGGTGCGTGCCAAATTCAAGAAATAGGTCACCTTATTTTTACCATATTTATCTGCGATATATTTCCAAAAAGCCTGTCCGGCCAAATTGGGTTTCTCAAAGGCAAATTGATAGAAGTTGCGGTAGCTACCCATCAGCATGACGGCTCTGAGTTCATCATCCAAGGAAGTATTCCAGTTTTCAGCCGTATAGAGGATATATCCATCGGTCAACCATTTGGGTAGATCGAGTAAGGCCTGGTTGGCAGCGTATTCGCCTAGGTCTTCTCCAAAAAGTAGATTTTCAACGAGGTTCCGGGCAATACCTTGTCTGATCTGCAGGCGAAGATTTTCCTTATTGCCATCGAAATAGACTACCATCTTGTTGTTGACAAGCTTGGTGAGTCCACCCGTATTTTGCCAGTCGATCCCCATGCCGATATTGGACTGCTGCATCTCATCGTAATTATTATAAACAACGATGTTGAGCCTGCGTTGTAATCCCATTTCAATGAAACGCTCTACAGAAGGAAGCTCCGCTTCTGCCACTTGCGAGACGAACTCACCAAGGCCTAGTCCGTCTTGGCTAAAGTAGGTATTGAAATTGTCGCTTTGATAGTACTTCCACTTGAAGGGTTGATACTGCACCCGGTTCTTTCCAAATTGCACGGTGTTGACCTGCGCCTGGCTAAGCAGGGTCAAGCTCAACAATCCTCCTAAAAAATAATACCGGACTTTGTTCATGGCTATCTTTGTATGTGGACATTAAAATTACGAAAACCCTGCTATGTTAACACTGGCTTCCCGCGTCTTTAACCCCGTTCATGAAAACACCTACTTGGTCTATAACGAACAAAAGGAGGCATTGATTATTGACCCCGGTTGTTATTTTCCGGAAGAGAGGGAGCAAGTAAAGGATTGGATTGCCAAACTGGAGCTCAAGCCCCGTTTGCTGGTCAACACCCATTGTCATCTGGACCATGTGTTTGGGAATCGGTTTGTTCATGAGACCTGGGGGCTCGAATTGCATTTTCACTCCCTGGAGCAAAAAGTATTCGATTTTGCTCCCATGGCCGGCACGGCCTGGAACCTGCCCTTTGACCAGTACGAAGGCCCCATCCATCACCTTAAAGAGGGGGAGTCGCT
>JBIIHS010000194.1:0-3315 GCA_044235515.1 Chitinophagaceae bacterium
GTGAAAAGTGCGAGAAACAATACATACAGCCCACCTTTATTGTTGACTACCCTGTAGAGATGAGTCCGCTTACCAAAAAACATCGCACTAAACAGGGACTTGTCGAGCGCTTCGAGTTAATGATTAACGGAAAAGAAGTAGCTAATGCTTACAGCGAATTGAACGACCCCATCGACCAACGTGAACGCTTCGAAGAGCAAGCACAACTGGCTGCCCGAGGAGATGATGAGGCCATGTTCATCGATCAGGACTTTCTACGCGCGCTCGAATACGGGATGCCGCCTACCGCCGGTATCGGATTTGGTATCGACCGACTCTGTATGCTACTGACCAATAGTCCTTCCATTCAAGATGTGTTGCTGTTTCCCCAGATGAGACCCGAGAAGCAACAGACAGAGCAAACCACGGAAGGGGAGGTGTCATAGCGCTCAATGTACAAAAGGACTTACCCTACAAAAAGATCATTGAACAGTTCTGCCCCGGGCACTACCGAATAAGCTGATAGGTCAGTGATACCTTCTTTGGCCAATACGGCTTCGTCGATAAATAAATTACCTGTACAGCTGGCAGCGGATTGTCGCAAGATATAATAGGCGGCATCAGCCAGAATCTCGGGGGTTCGACTCATATTAGCCAACGCTTGCCCTCCCAATAGATTGCGAACCGCAGCCGTATCGATGGTCGTACGGGGCCATAGCGAATTAGCGGCAATGCCCGCTTCTTTGAACTCAGCGGCCCATCCAAGGGACATCATGCTCATATTATACTTACTCATGGTATAGGCCACATGTCCCTTGAGCCATTTAGCTTGCAGATCGATGGGGGGAGAAAGGGTCAGGATATGCGGATTATTCCCCTTTCGTAAAAAAGGGATACAAGCCTTGGTCATCAAAAAAGTACCGCGCACATTAATATCGTGCATCAGATCGAAGCGCTTGGCTTCTGTCTTTTCAGTATCGGTAAGCGAGATAGCCGATGCGTTGTTGATTAGAATATCAATGCCACCGAATTTTTCTACGGCCTTAGCAACCACTTGTTGGATCTGATCATCGAAACGAATATCACACGCAACGGCAAGCGCCTTGCCTCCCGCTGCCTCCATTTCAGCGGCGGCCGAAAAGATAGTGCCGCCCAGCTTGGGATTTTCTTCTACACTCTTAGCGGCAATTACAATATTGGCACCGTCGCGGGCCAGGCGAAGACCCATGGCCTTCCCGATACCCCGGGTGGCACCGGTAATCAGGACCGTTTTATTGGCAAAAGACATAGTATATCAATTTAAAAGATCAAGGCCAGATCAATAGGAGATGAATGTATCGATCCAACGAAAATTTATCAATACTCGGGCAATACTGGTTTGGTTTGAACGATCGCTTCTATCTGTTGCATGACAGCGGGCGTTAATTTTTCTACAACGGCTAGCGCGGCGAGATTCTCCACTAACTGTTCTTTTTTGGTGGCGCCCAAGATAGCCGTGGTCACATTCGGATTCTTGATACACCAAGCAATACTCAATTGAGAAGGCGTAACGGAAAGTTCAGCTGCTAATTCGCCGATCTTGGCGGCCTTGGCAATGGCTTGCTCTTGCATCAGGCGGTCGCGTAACCACTCAAAACCTGGAATAGCTAAGCGGCTATCGGCAGGAATTCCTTTATTATACTTTCCTGAAAGCAATCCAGAGGCCAACGGACTCCAAATGGTAGTACCTAATCCAACGGTCTTGTAGACCATCAGGTATTCGTTCTCGATCTTGTTGCGTTCAAAAAGATTATACTGTGGCTGCTCTACACTGGGACCGATCAGACCATAGTGCTGAGCAACACGATGCGCTTCCATAATTTCTACTCCACTCCACTCACTGGTTCCCCAATAAAGGATCTTTCCTTGCGTAATAAGATTATGCATGGCCCAGACTACTTCCTCGATGGGTACATTCTTATCGGGACGATGGCAGAAATATAGATCGAGATAATCGGTTTGAAGGCGTTGTAAGGCTTCGTGACAAGCTTCGGTAATGTGCTTTCTGCTCAATCCATGTTGATTGGGCTTATTCTCCTTTCCTCTCCATCCCCAAAAAACTTTTGAAGAGACCACATACGAAGTACGATCCCACCCTTTTTTGCGTAATACCCGCCCCATCATTTTTTCACTCTCTCCCAAGGCATACACTTCGGCATTATCAAAGAAATTGACCCCTTGATCGTAGGCCAATCCCATCAGCTCGTCGGCTATTTGATCATTGATCTGCTTGTGAAAGCTGACCCAACTGCCAAAGGAAAGAACACTAAGCTGCAAACCGCTTTTACCCATGTAACGATATTCCATACAATTACGTTTAGAACAGCAAAGGTAACTGTTATTGGGGCTTGGAATTATTGTACAGCAGGCGCTTTTACCGTCCCAGTGGTAGCGCGAAAAGTAATCCGCCTAAGGTCTTGCGTTGCCTCAAGACCCTTACCCCCTACGATCTGTTGATCGGGTCCGCGGTATATCGCGTACTTGTCCGTCGTAAACAGTTGGGTATTTTGGTCCCACCACAATTCGGGGGACATTAGTGTATCGCCTTTTTGAGTGATCACCACCACACTATCGCGCAAGAAGACCTTATTGAGATTTTCGTAGTAGACACCGTAGCGGGCATCGAGGCGAGAATCGATTCGAAGACTGTCATCATAAAAATCGCAATGGACCGAACGGGGAAAGGTCATCGAAACCGTATCGCGATTCTCCTTGACCATGTAAGGGGCTTGAATACGGGCCTTTCGTTGGCCACGCTGACTGATATAGGTCTGCATATCCGTAGCCTCCTCCGTTAGTACAATCGATCGGGTCCAATCATTCAATACACGATCGTCGTTTTCACAGGCCAGCAGCCCGAAGCAAAAAAAGATAAGTAAGGATAATGATCCTTTAGTCATACTGACGCTTGATAAACCAGATATCGCTCAATGAAAAACCGAGCGAGACACGGAACAAGTTCTCTTGCAAGACACTGGCGCTATTTCCTCTGCGGGCAAATTCTAATGCGAGGTTTACAAAGGTGACCTGATTGGGTGCCTGACGGCTAATGCCAACGGGTAAGCCCAATCCGAGACTGGCGCCGAACTGCGGAAGGGTTTCTCCCACTTTGATGTAGTCCGGACCCAGAAAGAAACCAAAACGATACGATACATTGGTAAAATAGCTACGTTGCGGAACGGGACTGATCTGCGCACCGAGTCGTAACTCCCATTTATCGCGCAAAGAATCCGCTCTTCCATAAAATCGATAGTCGCTCCAAGGTTGCGTACTATAATCGATCCCTACCATCCAACC
>JBIIHS010000195.1:0-3293 GCA_044235515.1 Chitinophagaceae bacterium
CGTTTCGTTCGAGTCCCTTCAACATAACCCCCTCCATATTTTCACTCGTCTTTAACAGGGCATACCGAGTGGCAAAGGGATATACGCCCTCGACACCCGGTTGTTGTTGTAGTTGGTGCAGAAGGGTCTCGTTGTGTCGAATGGGAATTTCTTCGGCAATGATGGCCTTGCCAGGTTGTTTTTCTTGAATTCGAATATGACCCCAAAAACTGAACACTTTTTCGCTGATCCCTTGTTGAAATCCTTCGGCCAGCGCCAGCGTAATGATCATGACCGCTACGCTGATAATGGTGGCGCCAAGTGAGATCCGAATCACCAGCCCTGCAAAGCGGTTGGTTCGGCTGGCTTCTATCCGGTCGGCTAAAAAAGAAGGTAGATTCACGCGTATGCTTATCACCTCAAAAATAAGCGTCATCGTTAAGAGTTGCTGACTCTTTTTTAGCTACTTTGCTAATATTGTTCTAAAATACCGTTGGTCAATGCGAATTCTTTTTTTGGGATATATTTTATGTTACACGTTTTTGATGCATGCGCAGTCAGAGGAGCGGGTGTATCGATCTACGATCCACTCTGTAAAATTATTCCGGGCTGGAGACCAGACCGCCCCGCCGGTATTGTATCTGGGACAGGCCGAACAGCTCGAATTACATTTTGACGATCTTGAAGCGACCATCAGGCCATATTATTACAGCCTACAGCTTTGTAATGCCGATTGGACTCCGTCACCAATTCCTCCTTTCGACTATTGGAAAGGGTTCATTACGCAACGCATTCAAAACTATCGTCTCTCGTCGGGAGTGCAGACGCGCTATATACATTACCAGACCTTGTTGCCCGAAAGGAATAGTGGTCCTACGCGCGGTGGAAATTATCTCTTGAAGGTTTTTTTGAATGATGACACATCACAACTTGTCTTTACAAGAAGGGTGGTAGTGATCAATAGGAAGGTGGCTGTTAATGCACAAGTGCTGCAACCTTTCAGCGGTCAATTCTTTTTGACACATCAACGGCTCTCAATCGGCATTAATCTGCAGCAAATGCCCCTAAACACCTTCACGCCGCAAGAGATCAAGGTGGTCGTATTACAAAATGATCAGTGGCGCAGCGCCCGGCTTCTACAGCGTCCCAGCTTATTTCGCGGCAATTATTACGAGTATAGCGACGAAGAGCAAGCCCTCTTTCCTGCCGGGCAGGAGTGGAGGTGGTTCGATATGCGCAGTCTGCGCTTACGGGGAGACAGGGTTGCCCGTATCATAGATAGTGATACCAGTGTGCGCACCGACCTGTACATTCAGCAAGATGCAGAGCGAAGCGGACAGGTCTACTTGTATTATCGAGACTTGAATGGAAAATACCTGATTGAAAATATCGATAATCCGCTGCCGCACACACAGGGTGAATATGGCTGGGTTCATTTTTCCCTTCGTCCAGCCGGAGGACGTAAGTATAATGGCAAGGATGTATTTGTAACAGGCGAATGGAGCGGGTACGAATTGAGCGAGCCTTACAAAATGGAATTTGATCTGAGTCAAGGATGCTACACTAAGTCCGTTTATTTGAAGCAGGGTTTTTATAATTACGGATATCTGACGCGATCTTCGGCCGCCGAAACCAATGCGCTCAATGGGCTCAACGCGCCCTCTTTTGAGAATACAGAGGGCAACTTTTGGACCACCGAAAATGAATACACGGTACTGGTCTATTTTCGTCCTTTTGGGGCCCGTGCCGATGAGTTGATTGGCTATACAAGGGTGCGATCCGGATTTCAGCGTTAGTCTTTTATTGTTATCTTTGCCCCGGCAGGTCTTACACGACCAGCTCCTGCTGAACCCTCCCAGGGCCGGAAGGCAGCAAGAGTAGGTGGTTGAGCGGTGCGATGTAATCAGCCTGCCATTTTTTTCTTTCAGCCAAAACACCCTCCATGAAATTTTTTATCGATACGGCCAATTTGGCCCAGATCAAAGAAGCCAACGAATTAGGAATTCTCGATGGGGTTACGACCAATCCTTCCTTAATGGCCAAGGAGGGGATCAAGGGTGAAAAGGCCATTATGGACCATTACCGCACCATTTGTGAACTGGTGAATGGCGATATCAGTGCCGAAGTAATCAGCACCGATTTTAACGGTATGGTGGAGGAAGGAAAAAAATTAGCGGCCATTCATCCCAACATCGTAGTCAAGGTGCCCATGATCAAAGAGGGTATCAAGGCCATTCGCTATTTCAGCGAGCAGGGAGTCCGTACCAATTGCACCCTGGTCTTTTCTGCGGGACAAGCCATATTAGCCGCTAAGGCCGGCGCTACCTATTTGTCTCCTTTTATTGGCCGGCTCGACGATAGCAACTGGGATGGTATTGAATTGATCTCACAAATTGCGCATATCTATTCGGTGCAAGGCTTTAAGACCGAGATCTTGGCCGCTTCTATTCGGACGCCTCTCCATATTGTAAAATGTGCCGAGGCCGGTGCTGATGTATGTACCTGTCCGCTCGATTCTATATTGGGTTTATTGAAACATCCGCTTACCGATATTGGGTTGGCAAAGTTTCTGGAAGACGCTAAAAAAACCCTCGGATAATTTAATCTGACTACTTAATCTGACTGCATGCCCGCCACTCGCTCTTTATCAATTTTGCTGGCGTTGCTGGTCTTGATCATTAGCCCGGTCCTTGCTCAAAAGGGCAAGGGGTTGCATCATCGCTCCTTACTGGTAGATACACATAATGATTGCCTGAGTGCGCAGACGCTGGAAGGAAGAGACCTGGGCGAACATCTTTCTACGGGGCACAGCGACTATTATCGTTTTAAAAAGGGGGGAGTGGATCTTCAGTTTTTCTCTGTATTTACGGGCGAGACGGCTCGCACTCCCCTGGGCTTCTATCAAGATGCACTCAACGAGATCGATTCCCTCAACCGACTGATCTTACGCCATCCCGATAAATTTGGTTTTGCTACTTCGTATCGGGAGGCTATCAAAAGAGCGCATCGTAAGCGCGTGGTTGCGATGATCGGGGTCGAGGGTGGCCATATGATCGAATCGGACATCCAAAAGCTGGATAGTCTGGCGGCGCGGGGAATGCGCTATTTAACGCTTACCTGGAATAATAGCACCGAGTGGGCCAGCAGCGCGCGCGACGAAAGCGGGGCCGGTATGGTTCTCTCTCAAAAAGGACTCAATGCGTTTGGCAAACAGGTGGTGCAACGACTCAACCAATTGGGAGTGATCGTAGACTTATCGCATGTAGGAGAGCAAACCTTCTTTGATGCATTGTCCATTACGCAAAAGCCGGTGC
>JBIIHS010000196.1:0-3283 GCA_044235515.1 Chitinophagaceae bacterium
CAAATGTTCTTAAAGGCCACGATCTTATCGAAGAGACCAAAACTTCCGAGCGGTAAGAAGATGTAGACCCCTACATATAAAAAGAAGAGCAACATTAACCTATCGAGCCCATTAAAAGCAGGCATGCTTGGTAGCGTATACATAATAAAGCCAAAGCAGGCCAACACAATCCCTTCTTTTGCATATTGCAATACCGGGATCAGTGAATCAAACCCATACAGATGCACCACCGACAGAGACGTAATGTAGAGTGGCAGACCAATGATAAAGAACCAGGTAATGCCAGCAGGTCGTTTCGCCCATACTTCTCTGCAAGCGATCAGAAAGCTTAGCAGGTAGACCAGCGGAAATAAAAACATGGGGACAGATTAGATCATTGAGAGTAGATGTACTCGATCTCGCGAGGACTCAAGACTCGGTTATAGATCCTGAAATCCATGATCCCGCCTTCGAAGGCATCGGCAGGTCGTTGGGCCAGGCGGCCCAGTTCGGCATACGAAGAAAGTTGAATGGCCGCAGGAGGAATGCTATTGGAAGATGTGATGCGCGAAATTCTCTTACCGTTACAATAGAACTGAATAGAGCCCACATCTTGCATAATCACAAAATGATACCAAAGTCTTCTTACAAAAACGGAATCGGGGGCCACTTCAAAATCAGGACCCGCCCATTTGATACGGCCCTGGTACCAGTTGAACCATAGAAAGCCGGGGCCATAGTTGCCAGGCCAGAACTCAAAGACACGGGGCGAAAAAGTGCCCGGCCCCATTTCTTTGGCCCAAAACGAAATGGCAAAAGCTCCTTTTACTGCCCGGGCATTGGTCAAGTACATGCGGGCAAAGCTGTTCGAGGTGCCGGAAAAAAAAGTAGCGTACTCATCATAATTATTCCCGCGACCCGAAAGGCGAACACTGCCATTGATCACTTCGAGATCGGGATTGTTCCCGGTAACATCGCGCGGGGAGATGCCCAATGGATAATGCGCCACCAATCCTACTCGTACACTGTCCGCAAGCGGAATCGGCTCATCGGATACGCGAGTACAACCCGTATTGGAGAACAGGGCTGTCAACAAAGCCGGTAAGAGCAAGAGTAAAAGAAAACGGCCGCGAAAGATGGCGTTCGTGCGAAGCATAAAACAAATATACTATTATTTTTTTCGTAAGAGATGCCGCAAGAACACAAAGAGAAACTGTGTATTAGTTACCAGATAGCGCTTCCATAAACGACGCGGCTCTTGCACCAATCGATACAACCACTCCATTCCATTGTCTTGCATCCAAGCAGGGGCTTGCTTGACCGTACCGGCATGAAAATCGAACGCGGCCCCCACAGCTACCAGTATGGCCGGAATATGCACTTTGTTCTCGGCTACCCACTTTTCTTGACGGGGACAACCTCTACCAACAAAGACCAGCTTAGCCCCGGAACGAGTAATGGTATCGCGATCTTGTTGCTTCTCTGCCTCGGTCGATTCGCGAAACCGATCGGCCTGTGCCCCAACGATTCGTAAACCGGGAAATTTTTGGAGAAGTTGTTGTTGTAAAAGATCAAGTGTGGTTTGCTTACTGCCGTAAAAAAAGACCGGTACCTGCTTGGCCGCCGCGCTCTCCAATAAGTGTAACATCAGCGCAGGACCATAGACCCTTCTTTTTAACTGCAGCTCGTTAAAATAATTAAGCGCCCAACGGACGGGCTGCCCATCGGGCACGACCCACTCGAGTGAATTGATTTGCTGGCGGAGTACGGGATCGTTATAGCCCTCCATCAAACCATGGACGGCCAATGCGGCCACAGCCCCATGCGGAGCCGGATGAGTAACTACGGTATCGATGATCTGTGCGGTAAGCTCCTCGTAATTTGTAACCGAAAATGAAATGCCAAACAAATTACAGCGCTGCATAGAGAGGTTTAATAAAGGCAAAGTTAAGCAAGTGGGCTTAGTAATCCGTCTCGGATGGCCTTTATAACTTGAGTAGCTTTTTGCGTTCTACCCCTTAGTAAAAAATAAGGGATCAATAAGGAGAAATACATAATCAAATACAGAGCGGCCGTTAATACAAAATACCAGGGCGTGTAAAGTCGCGTGGTCCAGATTCGGTTTCTGCATTGCAGGTAGACCATAAAGGGATGCGTATACCCTTCTTTACCCTTGGTGCGGGTAGTAGAACTATAGCCGGCCCGGTGATAGATACGTGAATCGGGAATAAGAAACAGCGAGTAGCCCGCCTTCTTGATCCGAAAACTAAGATCGACATCTTCGTAGAGTGCAAAAAAGCGATCGTCGAAGTGGAGATAATGAGGCGAGCGACAAAGAGTGGCCCGCATCAAAAAGGCACAGCCCGTTAACCAGGGTTGCTCAAGGGGCGCTCCTCCAGGGATAAGATCCGACTTACCATATCCCTTGACCGCAGTTTGCCCTATGAACTTGTAAAAAATATTTCCGTTGTTCCAAAGGGTGCCCTTGTCGGGATAAAAACAGATCTTGGGTTGCACCGCTCCCGCTTGAGGATGCGTCTCGAGAAAGTCTACCAGGGGAAATAAAAAATCGGGAGTTACTTCTGTATCATTATTCAAATAAAGAATATAATCCGGATCTGCCTGGAGCGCCTGCGCGAGAGCCAGATTATTACCTCCGGTAAAACCCAGATTCTTTTCGCTGCGTAAGAAATGAACGGTAGGAAAAATAGGCGATAAGATGGGTGCCAGTGGATCGCTCGATCCATTATCTACTACATAGATATCCGTAGACAGATCGGAGCGGCCGGGCATCGCCATGAGCGAATCCAGACAAGAACGGGTTACATCATGACCGTTCCAGTCAACGAGAATGATGGCGATTTTTTTCATAGAAGAGCAGCGTAATGGTCTCGATCAAAAAAAGCAGGACGATCGGCATCCAAAATAAAATATCTATTTGCATCCAGCGTAGCCCTAGAAGGATCGCACACAAAAGCGTTACCACCAAAAAAATATAAAAATTGATCTTATTAAGCAAGCTGAATTGCTTTTCTAAGAGCAGCTCCAATACATTGAGCAAATTCAGTGCCGTTACAAGCGGAATCAGGGCGGCCAAGCGAATAGCAGTGGCAAGCATTTGCTCATCGGCCCCTTTGGCCAATAAAACCGCCAGCGGTTGGGCCCCCGCGACCAGTATTGCGGCGGCCACCAGTAGCCCAAGGGCTAGTAAACGATTGATGCGTTGACGAAATAATAACCAAGCAGCTTGTCCTTCTTTATACAGATGCAAGGCACGAGCCAAGACCGCTCCGGAAAAAGAGGT
>JBIIHS010000032.1:0-10693 GCA_044235515.1 Chitinophagaceae bacterium
TGCTTGTATAGCCGGATACGATAAGGGGGTTACCAGTTCGCCATTTTCGTACGCAGGACCCTTTACCGAGAGTATTTTAATGGGTAATCTGGCCATACGAAGTTGGCTGCTAAAGAATCCTAATCTAAAAGGATGGGATGATAAATACCTGGGCCGTAAAAAATTGCTATGGAATGCAAAAGAGATGAAGGTTACCAATTTCGACGAGGCCAATGCATTCGTAAAAGGAAACTATCGTCCGGGTTGGGAACTGCCGGCCCTATGATCTGGTTTCGGAATTCGGTGAGTATAGCGTTGATTATGTTTTGAGAGGACGCTAGTTTTCAGTCAGCGATCTTGCCAGTTCGAGCAACTCCTCTTTTTTATATCGATCTGATTCGCTGTCAAAGCAATTCGCCAGCTCGGTCATTAGCAAGGCGATCGTCTCTACATTATTAAGGGGGGTAAAGTAGATCGGTTCGGGCGCCAATTCCATTTTTTTAAAATACCCGTCTACTTCTTTTTTTGTGAATACTTGTCCACTACTGGGCTCAATGAAATAGTCGATCTTTTCCGTTATTTTTTCCTGCGATCCCATCACCTGTACTACCGGTTTAAAATAGGCCAAAATAAATTGACCGGGTATCCGAATGGGTTTGATAGGAATATCCAGTCCTTCACAAAGCAGTAGGTAAATGATCCCATTTCCGAAGCCATTGCCCTTTTTGGCAGAGAGTACCGTTTGTAGGAGGAACTCCTCCGGACGAGTATAGTCCTTTGCTTTGCCCTTTAAACCGTAATAGCTAAAAAGAATACTGGTCAGCACATTGATCTGTTCCAATGGGGTCAGGTAATTGTTCAACTCGAGCCAAACATTACGTTTGAGTTTTTCGAGCTCGGCCAATACAGGTGCCATGGTCAAGTCGGGGTACTGAAACCGTGTGCAAAGTAATGCCCCTGCCAACAGATCCGGTTGAGCCGCCGTTTTCCAAGACAGTAGGTCTTGCTGAAGGTCCTGAATTTGTAATCGGTGTATCAGCGATTCGATTCGTTGTTGCACCTGTTCGTTGGGCGTGGTCTCCCAAAGATGTTCCAGACTAGGAATGATCGTACGTCCATAGTCGGCAATGCGTTTTGAAACAACGCCATAGACTTCTTCATCCGGGTCATCCATTAAGCTGAATAGGGCCGATATCTCTTTTTCTGTTTGCATCCACACACAATATCATGACTGCTGCTTGTATCAGCAACACAAACTTTTCCACAGGTCTTAAAAAAGCTCATTTTCTTTCGGCGATCATCATCCAGTCCCAGGGATAGGGGCCGCGAAGCCATCGGGGCGGTTGGTTGAATTCGGTTTTCCAGCCATACTCGATCTTTTCGAGTCGTAGGGGCGTAAAGCCGGCACGGTTAAAAAGCAAGTTCAATTCTTCGGCTAAAAAATGTTTATGTGCCACTTCATCGATATCACAAACACCTTGTAAAAGATTATTCCATAGCCGCAATCCTTTTTGCGGGTTCGATAAGGTTGGAAATAACGACCGGTCGATCTTGAATTCGTTTTGGATCCTCCTGGATAAAAGATAGGACTCCATGGAGGGTACCGTAACGATCAATTTTCCGTTACGCGCTATACAACGAGACAGATTCGTAAAGAATGTCTTTCGATCTTTTGGGTCAGGAGTAAGGATAGCGTTAATGCAGATGCCCAATTCGCCAACGGGTAATTTGATAGCGGGTTTGCTCATATCGCGTTGCCAATACGAAATGTTGGTAAAGCGAGCATAGGTTTTCTTTGCTATCGCCAAATTGGCTGCCGAAATATCCAGAGCGATCACTTCTTTGCAAAGAGGGGATAGCACCGGAAACCATTTGCCGATCGCGCAACCAATATCGATGATCCGGGAAGAAGGACGGGCATATTTTTTTATAGCCCTAGCAATGAGTGCTTTTTTATCTTGGCGGCGAACATCAAAGATCTCCTCGTTGTAACGCTCGGCCATATGTTCCCAATAAGCACGCTTCATGACTATTTCTTTCCCGTCTTTCCTTTATTGGGTTTTGATGGGGTCTTTGTCTGGCTGGCTTTTTTGGGACTGTTTTTTTTCGCAGCAGGTTTTTTTCCCGTTTCTGTTGTGGAACCACCTGTTCTCTTCGCACCGGACTTTGTTTTGGGGGCCACTGCTTTTTTTGTGCCACTCGATTTTTTGACAGGCGTTTTTTTACCTTTTTTAGAGAAAGCCCCTGGTATTTGCTGTTCTACAAAATCCTTGACCTGATCGAGCGTAAAGCCAGCTCCCTCTTCGGCGCTATAGCGTGAGCCGTCGGCTTTCTTTGGGAGATAGAGTTGTTTTTTCCCAAAACGGATTAGGGGCCCCCAGCGTCCGTTTTCGAGAGCAAGATTAAGTTCGGGCCATCGTTGAATATAGCGATTCTCCTCTTTTTTGATCTTGGCTTCAATTAGTTCTTTCATTTCTGCAGCCGCCAGCGTAGCAAAGTTGTATCGCTTGGGTACATTAATAAATAATCCATCCCACTTGATATAGGGACCGAACCGACCGGATCCTTTTGTGATCGGTTTGTTTTGAAATGTGCCTACGGGTGCATCCGCCTTTTGTTTCTCTTTAATCTGTGCAATGGCTCGTTGCAAGTCGACTGTCCCCAAATCGGTTCCTTTTGGCAACGAAATAAATTCCTCGCCCCATTTTACATAGGGGCCAAAGCGCCCTACGTTTACGGACACATCTTTTTCTTCGTATTGCCCCATGGGTCCTTGTGCACCAAAGAGGGCCATGGCCTCTTCGTAGGTGATAGTCTCGATGCTTTGCCCTGTTGGGACTTTTGCAAAGCGAGGTTTTTCTTCGTCGTCGGCTTGGCCGATCTGTATCATGGCCCCATAGCGCCCCATGCGGGCTACCACAGCTTTGCCAGAGGCAGGGTCAGTGCCCAAAACACGTTCTCCCTTAATCCGATCCGCCTTTTCAATGGTATTGTCTACATCCTTTTTAAAGGGCTTGTAAAAATCCTTGATCATCTGGTTCCACTTCATCTTGCCGCTGGCTACCTCATCAAATTCATTTTCGATCTTGGCAGTAAAGCCATAATCCATTACATCATCAAAATATTGTAATAAAAAGTCGGTGACCACCAGACCCAGATCACTGGGAAATAATTTAGACTTTTCGGCACCGGTATTTTCTTCTTCGGTTACGGAGCTGATCTTATCTTTCTTTAATTCAAATACACTATATGTTCTTCGGATTCCCTCTTTGTCTCGCTTCTCTACATACCCTCTTTTAAGAACCGTTGAGATCGTGGGGGCATAGGTCGAAGGACGGCCGATACCCAGCTCCTCCAATTTTTTTACCAGCGAAGCCTCGGTGTACCGAGGCTGTGGACGACTGAACCGCTCAATGGCCTTCATGGTATTGAGGGTTACGCGCTGTTTTAATTGCAATGGCGGCAACATCCCTTCGTTTTCCTCTTCGCCGTCCTCTTCGTCTCGGCCCTCCAGATATACTTTTAGGAATCCTTCAAATTTCAATACTTCGCCGGCGGCCGTAAGTTCCTCTCCATTAGTAGAGATCAAGATCTTAACGGTCGTCTTTTCCAGTTCGGCATCGGCCATTTGCGAGGCCATGGTCCTTTTCCAGATCAGTTCATAGAGTCTGGCCCATTCGGCCTCTTTGATAGTAGCCGTGCTCATGTAGGTAGGGCGGATCGCCTCGTGGGCTTCTTGCGCTGACTCATTCTTATTGCGGTACTTTCTGAACTGGTGATATTTTTTACCATACATCTTTTCTACCGTATCGGTAATGTCCGCCAAGGCCGTGTTGCTTAAGTTGACACTATCGGTACGCATATAAGTAATATATCCGTTCTCGTATAGCTTTTGTGCGATCTGCATGGTGCGCGATACCCCATATCCCAGTTTGCGGGAGGCCTCTTGCTGTAGGGTAGAGGTGGTAAAGGGAGGAGCCGGAGATCGTTTGCCGGGTTTTACTTGTATGTCGTTTACAGTATACGTGGCACCGACACAGGTTTTCAAAAAGGCTTCTGCACTTTGCGCCGTTGCTTGTTTTTTTCCCTCAGCTGAAAAATGAATTAGTCTTCCCTCCGTGTCCTTATCGGCAAATAAAGCTTCTATCTTATATTGACTAACAGGTGTAAAAGCGTTGATCTCTCTTTCTCTTTCCGCGATCAGGCGAACAGCCACACTTTGTACGCGACCGGCACTGAGATTACCTCTCATGCTCATTTTGCGCCATAACACAGGGCTTAATTCGAATCCTACAATGCGGTCTAAAATGCGGCGGGCTTGTTGAGCCATCACCAAGTCCATATTGACCTTTCTGGGTTTTTTTACCGCTGCTTGAATGGCAGGCTTGGTGATCTCATGAAAAACAATCCGCTTGGTCTTGGCTGGGTCTAACCCCAGTACTTCACAAAGATGCCAACTGATGGCTTCGCCTTCGCGGTCCTCATCGGTAGCCAACCAGACCTCCTCCGATTTCTTGGCCAGGCTTTTCAAATCACTAACCACTTTCTCCTTGTCGGGAGAGACGATATAGCGTGGCTCAAAATTTTTCTCCAGGTCAATCCCCATCGAGGCTTTCTCAAGGTCCCGGATATGGCCAAAACAGCTTTTTACCTGAAATTCCTTTCCCAGGATCTTTTCAATGGTCTTGGCTTTGGCCGGGCTCTCAACGATCAGTAAATTTTTTGCCATGCGGTAAGATAGTGATATTAAAAGTCGAACGCAAGTTAGGCAAGAATACCAAAAAATATTTTAACCCGAACAACTTAGTCAGTTCTTTGTTTTTAGCGTTACATTTGCAAGCCCTATGTATACCATACAGTTTACCTTTGAACAAGCTGGTTTGAAGCCCATCACGTTGAATGGGGTTGAGGCAGGACACAGTCTGCTCGAAATTGCACTCGACAACAATATCGAACTTCACCATAACTGTGGCGGCGTTTGTGCTTGCAGTACCTGCCACCTATATGTCAACAAAGGCGAAGAGCATCTGGAGTCGATCAGCGATAAGGAAGAAGATTTTATCGATAGGGCCGTTAACCCCCGGTTGAATTCCCGATTGGGTTGTCAGTGTATCTTGTTAGAAGGGGGTGGTCAAATTGAAGTGACTGTTCCTGACCAAAGTCAGTTCCTAGGAGAATAATTTTCTATTTTTAAATTAACGCCCATGTCGCATTTTGAACCACCCATCGGATGGAACGATCACGAGGATATTGCCTTAAAGTTGTACGAGCGATTTGGCGATGAATTTACCGAAAGCAAGATTTATCGTATTCGCTTTACTGACCTTTTGGAGTGGGTGCTGGCGATACCAGGTTTTACAGGAACCAAGGAGGAGAGCACCGAAGGACACCTCGAAATGATCCAAAGTGCCTGGGTTTATGAGTGGCGCGATAACCAGAAATAAATGCTATGAGCCATCCGCTTTCTTTCGATCGGATCACCACTTTTGTGTTTGACGTGGATGGCGTACTTACAGATGGGTCGGTCTACCTGATGCCCGATTTTACCCAGGCTCGCCGAATGAATATCAAGGATGGATATGCCTTACAGTTGGCGGTCAAAAAGGGATATCGCGTGAGCGTAATATCCGGAGGTAACTCAGATGAGGTAAAGGAAAGGCTTCGGAAGTTGGGAATCACCGAAGTGTACATGGCGGTCTATAATAAGTTAGAATTGCTTAGCACTCTTTTTATTGAATGGGATACTCCTGCCACGGAGGTATTATATATGGGAGATGACCTGCCGGATCTTTTTGCCATGCAAGCTTGTGGGTTGGCCTGCTGTCCATCCGATGCGGCTCCTGAAATAAAAGCCATCTCGCACTATGTTGCCAATTCCAAAGGAGGCAGCGGATGTGCGCGCGAGATCATCGAAGCGGTATTGACCGCGCGCGGTCATTGGGGCCCGGAAGAAAATGTAGCCTCTCGTTAAAATTTACCGATCATGCAGTTGCTCATCGGTTTTTTTCGTTTGGTCCGCTTGCCCAACTTGGTCTTTATTGCCTTGGCGCAGGGTTTATTTCAATTCGCTATATACGAACCCGGATTTGCAGGATCGTTACCGGCCGATGACCGAATGCATTTTTGGTGGCTTCTGCTTGCTTCGGTTCTAATTGCGGCAGGGGGGTATGTAATCAACGATTATTTTGATGTAAATATCGATGAGGTTAATAGGCCTGAGAAACTGGTGGTGGACAAGGTCATCAGCCGTCGCTGGGCCATGGTCTGGCACTTTGTGTTGAGTGCAGCCGGCATCGTTTGCACCGGTTTAGCCCTTACCTCTGTTCGGCAACTATACCTGGTCTTGATCAACTTATTATGTGTGGTCTTGCTTTGGTTCTATTCGACTCGATTCAAGAAAAGTTTTTTAGTTGGTAATTTTTTGATCGCCCTGCTGGTTGCCTGGACCATCCTGGTCGTATTCGTGTCGAAGATAGACCCCCTGGCTGGGGGGCGCGGTATTGACCCATTGCAACTTCGACTCTATCGCTTTGCTCTGTTGTATGCTGCATTTTCCTTTTTGGCCACCCTGGCCCGGGAGATCATAAAGGATATAGAGGACATGGAGGGTGACAGGCGCTATGGTTGTCGCACGCTTCCAATTGTATGGGGGATAGGTGTGGCCCGCTTTTTTGCCTTGGTCTGGGTGGGGCTTCTCTTATTGCTCTTAGTGGGCGTATTATTTTATCTGGTTCAGCTTAACTATTGGGTAGCCGTTGCTTACGGATCGGTGCTTATATTATTGCCTTTGCTCGACTGGATCAGACGACTTCGGCATGCGGTTACTCCGGCGGATTTTGGAGCCTTGAGTCGCTATGTAAAATGGATCTTGTTAGTCGGTATTTTTTCGATGATCTTCTTTTATTTTTAAGGATGCAAAAGATCATTTTAGCTTCTCAGTCTCCTCGCCGAAAACAATTATTGGAGTGGGCAGCCGTCCCATTTGATGTCATCGTCAGTGATACCAAAGAAGATTTTCCTCCTCATTTGGAGCTATGTGATATTCCCGTCCATATTGCCAGAAATAAGGCCCTCGCTGTGCAGTCCTATTTATCTGCAGAGCAGATCATACTGGCGGCCGATACTGTGGTGGTACTGGGGGAGCATGTTATAGGAAAACCGGTTCATCGCGAAGAGGCCATCAGTATGCTGCTTGCTCTATCGGGACAAGTGCACCGGGTTATTACCGGCGTGGTCTTGCGCAAGGGCGAAGTGGAAAAAAGTTTTTATGATGTCACAGAGGTAGGGTTTCATTCCCTTACACTTGAGCAGATCGAATACTATGTGGATCACTATAAGCCTTATGATAAGGCCGGGGCCTATGCCATTCAGGAGTGGATTGGCGTTGTGGGTATACGCTATATTAACGGAGATTTCTATAATGTAATGGGGCTTCCGGTCAGCAGGGTACTTCAAACACTGGCTAGCTGGTAGCGATCCACTCTACAAAATTTCTCTCCGTTCCTCTCCACTCCACTCAGCCCAGTCTATATTCACTTTAATGTCGGGGTGAATACTTTTGATCACAGGGCAAGTTTCCCCGGTTTTTTTAAGTATTTTTTTTGTTTTTTCGTCAAGGGTCCAAAGCAGACCCGGAATCTGGGCATGCAATTCGATAGATCCTACCCGTCTGGGATCGGTCAGCATATTTTTTTGAACGGAGAAACGAAGGCCGCTTAAGTCTATTTGCAGATCTCGGGCCTTGATACCCATGACGGTCAGCATGCAGGCTGCCAACGAGGTGGCGAGCAGGTCGGTCGGAGAGAATCGTTGGCCCTGCCCTTGGTTATCGACCGGTGCGTCAGTTTCGAGTATGGTTCCACTTTGTACATGCGTGCAACTGGTTCGAAGTGCTCCTTGATAGATAACATGAGAAGTCATATTCAATAATTTGTCTAAATTTACGTTTCAATTATTAAATACCTTTTTTGAAAACGTTTTGTTTTATAGTCTTGATGTTTATCTGTGGACTGATTGGGTATGCACAAGAGTTCCAGTCCGGTCAGCCATTGTCTAAAAAGGAGCAAAAGAGACAAAAGATCAATGCGCTTATCCGGCAAGCCGAAGAAGGGGTTTTGGTGTATAACAAGCAAACAACCATGGGTATTCAGGCCCGTAGCAATGGCTATGGTCTGTTTTACGAGATGGGTCGCATGAAATCGCCCTTGCGTACCACCCTGTATCGAGTTGATTTTTCCGAGATCAAGCATCCAAAGGAGAATAAGTTTCAAAATCTTTCAAATCCATTCTTATTTCTCAGCAATCCCTACATATACGGCAAGGTCAATAACTTTTTTCAGTTGAACATGGGAGTGGGGCAACAGCGAATTGTGGGACAAAAGGGCAACAAGAACGGAGTGGCCGTGTCGGCCGTTTATTATGGGGGATTGGCTTTGGGCATGCTCAAGCCATATTATGTGCAAGTCGAAGATCCCGCCTCTGACGATCTACTTTATATTAAATATACCCCGGCTGATAGCGTATTATTCTTAGGCCCTTCGATACTTGGTTCCGGCGGATTTTGGAGAGGATGGAACGAATTAAAGTTACAGCCTGGTTTGTTTGTCAAAGGGGCTCTTCGTTTTGATTACGGAAGGTTTAACGAAGTGGTCAGTGGAATCGAGGTGGGAGCCAGTGCTGAGTATTATTCCGGCAAAGTGCCCATTATGGCCTTACAAAAAAATAAGCCTTTGTTCATTCAGGCGCATATCGCTTTGTTGTTTGGCAAAAGAAAGTAGGAATCAGTAATTTTGTGGCATGACCGAATTGCCTGTTGTTTCTCCTGTTACATCTTCTCCTCTCAAAAAACCAGATTGGCTTCGTGTTAAATTGCCCATTGGCGAGAATTACAAGCACGTTCGTCACCTGGTCGATCAGCATAAATTGCATACCATTTGCGAAAGTGGCAACTGTCCCAACATGGGGGAATGCTGGGGGGCGGGCACGGCTACCTTTATGATATTGGGCAATATTTGCACCCGTAGTTGTGGTTTTTGCTCGGTGGCGACCGGTCGACCTGGGGCTGTAGATTGGGATGAACCCCAACGAGTAGCCGAAGCTATACAGCTTATGAAGGTCAAACATGCTGTTATTACCTCGGTGGACAGAGACGAATTACCAGATGGGGGTTCTACCATTTGGTTCAATACGATCCGTGCTGTCAAAGCGCTGAATCCCGAGACGACCTTAGAAACTCTCATTCCCGATTTTAAGGGCAAGAAAGAAGATATTCAACGCATCAGCGAAGCGCATCCCGAAGTGGTGAGTCATAATATTGAAACCGTTGAGCGTCTCACCAAACAAGTTCGCATTCAGGCCAAGTACTGGCGCAGCATGGAAGTTATTCGCACCTTAAAAGAGGGGGGCATGCGCACCAAAAGCGGTATCATGCTGGGGCTAGGCGAAAAAGAAGAAGAAGTGATCCAAACCCTTCGTGATCTTCGAGACAATGGATGCGATGTGGTTACTTTAGGTCAATATCTGCAGCCAACCAAGAAACATTTACCGGTGCAGCGTTTTGTTCATCCAGATGAGTTCGCCTCTTACCGGGAGATCGGGTACCAATTAGGTCTAGATTATGTAGAGAGTGGTCCCTTGGTTCGCTCCTCTTATCACAGTGAAAAGCATGTGATTCCCGGTTACGGGGTCGATCAATGGCGTAAGGAAAAGTCATAACAGCTATTCCTTTTCCTATTCTTTTGGTATATTGTGTTATGCGCGTTCTTACCTTTTTCATTAGTTGTATTCTGCTTTTGTTCAATGCCGCAGCCCAAGTGCGTTGGGTCTTGGTGGATTCATTGTATCAGCCGCTTCCCGATGGTGTTCATGTGTACCGAACCGAAGATCCGGTAGAGGGTAAGCCCAATATTGCCTATTATGTAAGTGCCAACCTTAAAAATCGCTCGCTTCAATTTTTAGCCGATACGACTACAGGCCGAAGACTTACGCCCCTGGGGTTTTATCAGAAAAATGCACAACCGCTGCTGGTCGTCAATACGTCTTTCTTCTCCTTTACAACACATCAAAATCTCAATCTTGTCATGAACGAAGGCAAGGTATTGGCTTATCATGTTCACGACTTGGCTGGTAAGGGACAAGATACGCTTACCTGGCGCCATCCGTTGGGAAGTGCCATTGGCATTTTCAAAGACCGGAGAGCCGATATAAGCTGGCAGTATACGGATAGCTCCATGCGTTATCCACTGGCGCTGCAAAAGCCAATAAGTCCCTTTCGAGATAAAGTAAATCACTACCAGGCCAAGAACTTTTTTGAGATTGCGGCGGGGCATCAACCAACAGCTCGCTTACCGCTGAGGCCAGTTAGTTGGAGACCTCAAACAGCGGTGGGCGGAGGACCGGTGTTGGTTCAAGAAGGGAAGGTCAATATTACCAATAACGAAGAGTTGAAGTTTGCCGGCAAGGCCATTTCAGATAAACACCCCCGTACAGCCATGGGGTACACTTCGTCTGGTGAGTTGATCATACTGGCCGTTGAGGGCCGATTTCCCGGCAAAGCAGAAGGTCTAAGTCTTACTCAAACCGCCCAGCTTTTACAAGAGATCGGATGTGTTGAGGCGTTGAATTTAGATGGGGGAGGCAGTAGCTGTTTGCTCGTTAATGGTAAGGAAACGATAAAACCCTCCGATAAAGAGGGGCAAAGGGCGGTCCCCGGTGT
>JBIIHS010000033.1:0-10600 GCA_044235515.1 Chitinophagaceae bacterium
CAAAGCCCCCACAAGATGGCTACCACTGGGATCCCATAGGTAACCAGAGAGGCAAATAGCCCACCGGCTCTTTTGACCAATGAATAAAATAAAATGGTAGCGACCGCGCTGCCTAATACGCCTAAGGCGGCGGTCGAGGCGATGGCCGATCGTACATCGGCATTGGTAAAATCGTGCTGAAAGAAATCGAAGTACCAAAGTAAACCCACGGATAGTGGCAGCATCGCAGCCACCGATACGGCCGCCAGGTGCAGGGGATTGATCCCTTGTAATCGATGACTGACCATATTCACATTGACCCCGTATAGGATTGTAGCGGTAACGGGTAGCAAGATATAGCCCAGGTTTTCCAAACTAATGGATTTTTCTCCCAGCAGCACGGGCAACAAGGTTAACAAGGTCAGACCCAAAAAGCCGATCAACAGACCGAGCCATTTTTCGAGTGCAATCTTATCTCCATAAAAAAGCACACCGATAAGCACTACCCAGATAGGAGAAAGAGAATTCATGATCCCGCCCAATGATCCATCGATACGGGTCATGGCAATGGCGAAAGAGAAAGCGGGAAGCAGGTTGCCGATGAATGCACTAAAAATAACGAGGAGTCGTTTATCGGTTGGGATCTTTGAAAAATAAAGGATCCCGAAGGGTAGGAGCACCAGGGCCGCTCCGGCAATTCGCAACGAGGCGATCTGCGTTCCGGTAAGCCCGGCTGTGCTATCCTTCATCAATTTGAACGAGCTACCCCAGATCAGACAAAGGGCAACGAAGAGCAACCAGCTGGCAAGTTTGTTTGACATGGGGGCAAATTTCACGAAAAATAAGTCGGGTTCATATTATTTTTTGACCCTGGGCGAACATGCTTTCAATCGCTTACATTTGTGACACCGAAATATGTTACAGCCTATCCATTACCAGATCCGACTTCCCCAATTCGAAGGACCTTTCGACCTGCTGCTTTTTTTTATTGAGCGAGATGAGTTGGATATTTACAATATTCCCATTACCAAGATCACCAATGATTTTCTCGATTATATTCACCAACAAGACGAGCTGAACGTAGAGCTGAGCAGTGAGTTCATTTTGTTTATCTCTACCCTGATGCGTATCAAGGCCAAGATGCTCTTGCCTCGTAAAGAGCTGGATGCCGATGGCAACGAGATCGATCCAAGAGCCGAGCTCGTCAATAAGATACTCGAATACAAACGCTTTAAGGAAGCCTCGGCGCAAATGGCCGAGATGGAGGCCTTGCGTATGCTGATGGCCAAGCGGGGTAATATTCAAAAGGAGCTTTCTGCCATCGGCGAAGAGGCCAGCGAAGGAACCGAGATCACCCAGCTGACCTTATTCAAATTGATGAAGGCCTTCGAGAAGGCGATGCAGAAATACAGTGATCGTGTCAATACACCTGTCCATACGGTCGTACGCTATAATTATACCATGGAAGGCAGTCGTCGCTCCATGCTTGAGTTAGCCAAAAAAGAAAAGACGATCTCCTTTGAGCGCATCTTCGAAGAATGCGAGAATAGGGTGCATGCTATTTTTTTGTTTCTCTCCCTGCTCGAGTTGGTGCAGCTGCATTATCTGACGATCTTGATTGGACAAGGGAAAAACAATTTTATCATCGAGTACGATGAGAAAGGGGCCGCCGACGCCGAGGCATTGGCCATGCAAGAAGTCGATCCTACGCTAAATTGATGGGTTGATCGCCGGCTACTGTCACCACTTACTTTAGTTCACTAACTTGTACGGCGCTCATGGCTCGTATGGTCTTTACTATAGCATCCTTGTCGTAGCCACACTCGCGATGCAACTCGGCGGGTGTTCCATGCTCTACCAGGGTATCGGGAATACCCAGCATACGCAGGTCTTGTTTGTATCCATGCAGGGCCATAAACTCCAAGATGGCCGAGCCGAACCCACCTTGGATAGTACCATCTTCTACGGTCAGTATTTTTTGATAGCGACCGCAAATCTGGTGCAGTAACTCCTCGTCCAAGGGTTTTACGAAGCGCATATCGTAGTGTCCCGGTTGCAGACCGTCGGTGCGTAGTTCACGCAGGGCGGCCGAGACAAAATTACCCGGATGGCCAAAGCTGAGAATAGCGATCTCTTCTCCTTCTTTGAGGGTTCTTCCCTTTCCGATCGGAACGCTTTGCAGCGGCGTTTTCCACTCTGGCATTACGCCCTCTCCACGGGGATATCGGATCACAAAGGGTAAAGTAGTGCTATCGAGTTGGGCTGTATACATCAGGTTGCGTAGCTCCGATTCATTCATGGGTGCGCTGATGATCATATTGGGGATACAGCGGAAATAGGCGATATCGTAGCAGCCATGATGTGTGGGCCCGTCATCGCCCACCAAGCCGGCGCGGTCCAGACAAAAGATGACGGGTAATTTTTGGATGGCCACATCGTGAACCACCGAATCGTAGGCCCGTTGCATAAACGAGGAGTAGATATTGCAAAATACCTTCATGCCCTGTGTGGCCATACCAGCACTTAATGTTACGGCATGTTGTTCGGCGATCCCCACATCGAAAGCCCGATGAGGCATTTTTTCCATCATGAATTTTAAGGAAGAGCCAGAAGGCATGGCCGGTGTAATGCCAATGATCTTTTCATTTTGTTCGGCCAATTCTATGATGGTATGACCAAACACATCTTGGTATTTGGGAGCTTGCGGTCCTTCTTTCTTTTTTTGTACGATCTCCCCTGTCACTTTATCGAATAGGCCTGGTGCATGCCATTTGGTTTGATCTTTCTCGGCCAAGGCATATCCTTTACCTTTTGTAGTAATAATATGCAGCAGTTTGGGCCCGGGAATTTCGCGCAGGTCTTTTAAGGTCTCGACCAATTTGGCAATATTATGTCCATCGATGGGCCCAAAATAGCGAAGCTTAAGGGCCTCAAAAAGATTTGAACGACTATTGATGATGCCCTTTAGTCCTTCGGTGATCTTATGAGCCATGGAACGGGTAAAATTCTTACCTCTTGGCAAATGCCCCAGTAAATTCCATACCTCATCTTTCATTTTGTTATAGGTAGGCGAGAGCGAGATGTCGGTCAGGTATTCTTTCAGGGCGCCCACATTCGGGTCGATGCCCATGCAATTATCATTTAGGATGATCAGCATGTCCGCATCAGCCACGCCGGCATGATTCATTCCCTCAAAGGCCAGTCCAGCGGTCATCGCGCCATCTCCTATAACAGCCACTACTTTACGGTCCTTCTCTCCTTTTTGCTTGGCGGCTATGGCCATACCAAGGGCCGCCGAGATTGAGGTAGAGGAGTGCCCCACTCCGAAAGTATCATAGGGGCTCTCGCTTCGTTTAGGAAAACCACTAAGCCCTTTGTATTTACGGTTGGTAGGAAACTGGTCTCTGCGTCCGGTCAGGATCTTATGTCCATAGGCTTGATGTCCTACATCCCAAACCAGTTGATCGTAGGGGGTGTTATAAACATAATGCAGTGCCGTGGTCAATTCTACCACACCGAGACTGGCTCCGAAATGGCCTCCATGCACGCTAACAATATCGATGATGTATTGGCGAAGCTCTTCGCAGACCTGATGCAATTTTTCTCGAGGCAGCTTTTTTAGATCTTCCGGGCTATTGATGGTCTTGAGCAAACTACCAGGTTCAATTTGCATGGCACTAATGTTAAAGGATAAAATTAGGGAAATAAATGTCGATACCCTTTTGATTCTATACGTATGGTTCTTTAACAAAAGCCGGCCATAAATGTTGTCAAAAATCCGTTGAAAACGGGCTGGGACCATTGGTCCTAAGCCGGTGGGTAGAGGCCGATCGCTTTTGTAACTTTATCCGGTCATGGGTATATTATCAAATAGAGACAGGTTGTATTGGTTATTGCAGTTGGGTGGTTGGTCCACCTTGTTGGCGGGCTCTTTTCTGATAGCCAACCTTTTTGATGTAGAGTACCCCGAGATATTGCTTACCAAGAGAATCATCGCCATTACTCTTACCGGACTCTTTGTTTCGCATTGGTTACGGGTTGCCCTAAAAAGATCGAATCTGTTGCAACGGAGGATCGAGCAATCCATCCTTTGGTTACTGCTGGCTCTCACCCTTGCTTCGGTGGTACATGGCTTGTTGGTCTTGGCCAGTTTTGAGGCTTTTGATCTCTATCTTTCTAAAGAGTTGGTGGAGAAATTGAACATGGGCCAGTTGCTGCTGGCCATGAGCTTGGAATCGAGCAGTCTGATGTTGGTATGGCTGGCTCTCTATTGCTTTTATCATTACTATGCCGACAGTCGTCAACGACAACTCGACAAACTAAAGCTCGAGGGTATCATCAAACAAATGGAGCTCAAAACGCTTAAGGCCCATCTGAATCCGCATTTTATTTTTAATTCGCTCAATAGCATTCGGGCCCTGATCGATCTGGATCCTAGCCGCGCCCGTAAGGCGATCACAGAGCTCAGCAATATGCTGCGCGGCAGCTTACAGACCGAACAGGGGCAGTTGGTTCCTCTACGACAAGAGATCGATATCATCCGCGATTACCTAGCGCTTGAAAGTATTCGCTTCGAAGACCGGATGAAAGTCGACTGGCAGGTCGCGGACGATACCTTGGACTTTTCGGTACCTCCCATGATGTTGCAAACCTTGGTGGAAAATGCCATCAAGCACGGTATCAGTACTCGTCCTGCCGGTGGCATCATCACCATTCGCGCGTATCGTCAAAACCAATATGAGAACCTGATATTGGAGATCGTTAATAGCGGAACCCTTAACGGGTCCACCATACAGCCCGGCTTTGGGATCAGCAGCACCCAAAGTCGGTTAGAGCTATTGTATGGCGGGCAAGCCCGTTTTGAGCTTACACAGTTGCCCGATCAGATGGTACAAGTAATCGTAACTATTCCCCTTTGATAATTTATGGCGATCAAAACTATTCTTATCGACGACGAAAGATTGGCCCGTGTAGAATTACGAAAACTATTGGGTGAATTTTCTACTATCGAGGTCATTGACGAAGCAGCCAATGCTAGCGAGGCCCTTGAAAAGATCGAGACCTTGCAGCCCGAGTTGATCTTTTTGGACATCCAAATGCCTGGGAAGAGCGGGTTTGACCTATTGACCGATCTCGATAGCAGCCCCACTGTTATTTTTACTACCGCCTACCACGAATACGCGATAAAGGCCTTTGAGTTTAACGCACTCGATTACTTGACTAAACCCATCGATCCGCGAAGATTGGCCGATGCCATTCAAAAAATCCAGGGGCTCGATGGGCGTCGTTCCGCTGCTGTGACCTTACCGCCCCTGGGCGCCTTGGGAGAGCAAGATCAGGTTTTTGTCAAGGATGGTGAGCGCTGCTGGTTCGTCAAACTAAGTGAGATCCGTCTCTTTGAAAGTGTAGGAAACTATGCCCGGGTTTTTTTCGGCCCCAATAAGCCGCTTATCCTTAAATCGCTCAACGCGCTTGAGGAGCGACTCGATCCCCGTATTTTCTTTCGGACCAATCGCAAGCACATCGTCAATTTGCGCATGATTGAGAAGGTGGAGCCTTATTTCAATGGCGGGCTCTTGCTAGAATTGAAAGGAGGCGAAAAAATAGAAGTGAGCCGCCGGCAAACTCTTCGATTTAAAGAGATGATGAGTTTGTGATCAGGTGCGGTTATGTCGGTGAACGGCCTCGCTGATCGAGCTGATCAAAGCAGGATCTTTTTCGATGGCGTTACCTACCACCACCAGATCGGCACCTGCGCGACAGGCCGCTGCGGCCTTCTCGGGATCGGTAATTCCCCCACCAACGATCAAGGGTACTTGAATATGGGACGATACGGCCTGTATCATTTCTTCGCTAACTGCATGCCGAGCTCCGCTGCCGGCATCGAGGTAGATAAGCTTCATGCCAAGCATTTCGGCCGCCATGGCCGTACACTGTGCGATCTCTTTTTTATTGGAAGGAATCGGGCTGGCATTGCTGATATAAGATACAGTGGTGGGAGCGCCTCCGTCTATCACCATATACCCGGTAGACAGCACTTCTAATCCGCTTTGCTTTACAAAGGGGGCCGAAAGTACATGCTGTCCGATCAGCAGTTCGGCATTTCGTCCTGATACAAGCGACAAATACAGGAGGGCATCGGCATGGCGTGTAACCTGTGAGGGACTGCCCGGAAAAAGGATCACCGGAATATCGCTGTGTTTTTTGAGATAGAGTACCTGCTCCTCTAATTGATGCGAGACCACTAAACTTCCTCCCACCAACCAATAATCTACCTTGGCCTGGGTTCCCAGCGCGATCACTTTGTCGAGGGTTTCTATAGGGGCCTTATCCGGATCGATCAGCACGGCAAAGGATTTTTGTCCTTTGATTTTTCGCTCGGTCAGTTGGGTATAAAGTATGGTTTTCATAGAGTGATCGGACTGCTGCAAAATTGCGGAAAATAGTTTGTATTGAGGGCTTCGTGATAACTAATACCTGTAATTGAAATTTCCAAAAAAATCTTCCAAAAAATAATCCAGAAGATGTGAAGAAATGCCCAAATCCACGACAGACAAGGGTTGTGGGCGTTTTAATGCGTATTTTCCACACGATGTGAATATTTGAGGGTTTGTTTTTTTTGGGTAAAAAAATATTTTCGTTCACGATCGGGTGCAAGCCCGGGTCTAGACCGAAACCAGGATCAAAACCCAATAAATTCTTTTTTCAGTATGCCCAGTAAAAAGTCAGCCGCCACCAAGGGCGGGTTGCAGTTTAGTCGCCGTTTTACTCGAGATGATGTAAATGTGTTCGATCAGTTCGAATACGATTATCGCACCTCGGTGATTCGTAATCCTACGGGAGAAGTGGTCTTTGAAATGACCAATGTAGAAGTGCCCAAGCAGTGGAGCCAGATCGCCACCGATATCTTGGCGCAGAAGTATTTTAGAAAAGCCGGTGTACCCCAAGCCGATGGCACCACGGGTCGCGAGACCTCGGCCAAACAAGTGGCCCATCGTATGGCCCATTGTTGGAGAGTATGGGGAGAGCGGTATGGTTATTTTGCCAGCACCGCCGATGCGCAGGTGTTCTATGATGAGCTGGTTTATTCCATCCTCAATCAAATGTGCGTGCCCAATAGCCCGCAGTGGTTCAATACGGGTTTGTACGAGAGCTACGGTATTGCCGGTAAGCCCCAGGGTCACTATTACGTGGATCCTACTGACGGACAACTCAAGAAGTCACAGAATGCTTATGAGCGTCCTCAACCGCATGCTTGTTTTATTTTAAGCGTCGAGGACGACCTGGTCAATGAAGGGGGTATTATGGACCTGTGGGTACGCGAAGCGCGCATCTTCAAATATGGCTCCGGAGTAGGAACCAACTATTCGAACTTGCGTGGTGAGGGCGAAAAATTAAGTGGTGGTGGCAGCAGCTCCGGGTTGATGAGCTTTCTTAAGATCGGAGATCGTGCCGCGGGTGCTATTAAGAGCGGTGGTACGACTCGCCGTGCAGCCAAGATGGTCTGTCTTGATCTCGATCACCCCGAGATCGTGCAGTTCATCAATTGGAAAGTAGAGGAGGAGAAAAAAGTGGCTGCCCTGATCGCAGCTGGATACCCCTCCGGCTACGAAGACGAGGCGTATCGTACCGTTAGCGGACAAAACTCCAATAATTCAATTCGTATACCCAATGCCTTCTTTGAGAAATTGGAGAACAACGAAGATTGGGAATTGACCGCCCGCCAAGACGGACGTGTCATGAAAAAAGTTCCGGCCCGCGAGCTATGGAATCAGATCGCGTATGCGGCCTGGCGTTGTGCCGATCCGGGAACACAGTACAATACCACCATCAACGAGTGGCATACTTGTCCCGAGGGAGGTCCCATCCGTGCTTCGAATCCTTGTTCGGAGTACATGTTCCTCGACAACACCGCTTGTAACCTGGCTTCTGCCAACCTGATGAAATTCTACGATACCGAGACCAATACATTCGATGTGGCGGGTTACGAGTACAATACGCGCTTGTGGACCGTGGTGTTGGAGATCTCAGTATTGATGGCTCAGTTTCCCTCCAAAGAAGTAGCTCAACTCAGCTATGAATATCGCACGCTCGGATTGGGTTATGCCAATCTTGGTACGATGCTGATGGTAAGCGGTATTCCCTACGACAGCGAAGAGGCCCGCGCCATCGCCGGGGCAATCTCCGCTATCATGACCGGTATTTCTTACAAGACCTCGGCCGAGCTGGCAAGCGTGTTGGGACCCTTTGCCCGCTATCAAGAGAACAAGGAGCATATGATGCGTGTCATGCGCAATCATCGGCTGGCCGCTTACGATGCCGACGAATTCGAGGCGCTCAGCTTAAAGCCACAGGGCATCAAGGTTAAGTATTGTCCTGATTATTTGTTGAAGGCGGCCTGCAAGGCATGGGATGATGCCGTAGAACTCGGAGAACAATATGGCTATCGTAATGCTCAGGCTACGGTGATCGCCCCCACGGGTACCATCGGTCTGGTAATGGATTGCGATACCACAGGGGTAGAGCCCGATTTTGCCCTTGTAAAGTTCAAGAAACTTTCTGGTGGTGGTTATTTCAAGATCATCAATCAAAGCGTACCCGTAGCGCTCAAGAATCTTGGGTACAGCGAAAAAGAAACCGAAGCTATTATCAAATATGCGGTGGGTGCGGCTAGTTTTGCCGGTGCTCCCTTTATCAATCATCAAACCCTGAGCGAAAAAGGATTTATTGCCGACGAGATCAAACGTCTCGATGCGGCGGCCCTTACTGCCTTTGAGATCGGTTTCGTATTCAACAAATACACGCTGGGCGAGGAATGTCTGCAGCGACTTGGTTTTGCACCGGAGCAATACAACGATTTTGAGTGGAGTTTGCTCGAAGCCCTTGGCTTTACCGATGAACAAATCGAAGCGGCCAATGATTATGTCTGCGGTACCATGATGATCGAAGGCGCACCAGGTCTCAAAGAAGAACACCTGCCCGTTTTTGATTGCGCCAACAAGTGCGGTCAAAAAGGACAACGTTATATTCATGCCCATGGCCATATTCGTATGATGGGGGCAACGCAACCCTTTATCAGCGGCGCTATTTCGAAGACCATCAATTTACCTCATGAGGCCTCGGTCGAGGAGATCGCAGATGCGTATTACTTAAGTTGGAAATTGGGTCTCAAGGCCAATGCGCTGTATCGCGATGGATCTAAATTGTCTCAACCGCTCAGTAATAAAAGTGATAAGAAGAAAAAAACTGACGCTACCGAAACTACGGCTGTCGAAACGGTCGCTGATGCCGATTCTAACATCGTAGACTTGGGTAAACTGACCGTAGAGGAGTTACTCGATGAGGTACAAAAGCGTGTGCAGTCGTCTCCTGATACTAAGCTCAAGCGCCGTCTCGCCAAGATCGTAGAGCGTCGCACCTTGCCGGCCAAGCGCCGCGGCTTTACCCAAAAAGCCAAGATCAGCGGACAGGCCGTATTCCTTCGTACCGGTGAATACGCAGATGGCACCTTAGGAGAGATCTTTGTGGATATGGCAAAAGAGGGCGCCACTATGCGCAGTATGATGAACTGTTTTGCGATATCCGTTTCGATCGGATTGCAATATGGGGTCCCGCTCGAAGAGTTCGTCGATAAGTTCGCCTATACTCGTTTTGATCCCTCTGGTTTTGTAGAGCATCCCAATATCAGAACCACCACGTCTATTGTAGACTTTATTTTCCGTGTACTCGGTTATGAGTATCTCGGTCGCACCGACCTGGTGCATGTGCTGGATAAACCCGAGGTAATGAATACCGGTGCGGATGATTGGGATGAAGTGCCTTCTAACCCGTTGGAGTATGCCAAGGACCCAGAGCTGTCCAGTATACGCATTACGCCGACTGCCGGAACCACACAGCCCGTTAAGGCTGCAGCTCCCAAGGCCGTTCCCAAAGCAGAGAAAGTGGATAGCGCCCTCGACGCCATGAATGCCGTGGCCAAGAACATGCAAAGTGATGCACCCGCTTGTAACGTTTGCGGTAATATCATGATGCGTAGCGGCGCCTGCTACAAGTGCAACAACTGTGGTAACCAGGGTGGTTGTGGTTAATGATCCTCTTGGTTCTTAAATAGACTGAATCCCGCCCATTGTGGCGGGATTTTTTTTACGTTGTTTTTCATCAGACTCGCAGCAGGAGGTATCCGCCGAAAAGAAATAGTGTAACCCAGCAAGAAGGTTCTGCCGAATAGCAGTAGTTAGTGCCCAAACAAACTCCCCACCGCCCCTTCGAGCATGGGAAACTTTTCGACCACATAATTCTTGATCGTTGTTAACGCTTGTTGGGCTTGTTCGTCGGTAAGACCCGCTTCGGTCTTTAATTTCTCGATCAGTTCTTGCATAGGGGGATAGGGGGTTGAAGACCTAATAGCTTTCCGCTGTTTTGTTATGCTACTTTGAGTAAACTCAGTTTGCTTTTGTTGAAATGCTGCTCGGCATAGGGCAGATCCAAGACCAATTCTGTTGTATCGGAAGAGGGCAACTCGTACATGGCATCGGTCAAAATGCTCTCACAGATACTGCGCAGTCCACGCGCGCCCAGTTTATACTCCAGGGCCTTGGCGACCATAAAGTCGAGTACATCA
>JBIIHS010000197.1:0-3228 GCA_044235515.1 Chitinophagaceae bacterium
CCTGGCCGAAGCGATACGAGATGTAAATCCGGATGTGCCTTTGTTCTTCCTGAGTGCCAAGACCATGAAAGAGGATGTGATCCAGGGGTATAAACTGGGTGCTGATGATTATATTACCAAGCCATTCGATCTGGAAGTATTGTTGCTTAAGATCAAGGCAATCCTAAAGCGCAATGAGGAGCAGCATAAAGAGAATGATAGCAAAGAATTCGATCTGGCCAGCTACCATTTTAATCCTCGCTTGCGTCAACTTTCTGTCGGTGATAAAACGCATACCCTTTCTCCCAAAGAGAATGACTTGCTTCGGTTGCTTAGCGAACATTTGAACGATCTGCTTCCGCGCGAAAAGGCGCTGAAGAAGATCTGGGGTAGCGATACGTATTTTAATGGGCGCAGCATGGATGTATACATTGCCAAGCTCCGTAAGTATTTAAAGGATGATGCTCGAATCGAGATCGTCAATATCCATGGTGAGGGATTCCGCTTAGTGGTCAAGCCTTGATCTTCTATTCTTGACGCAACTGGATGAGTCCTGTAGGATCAATGCTGATCTTTTGTTCGGCCAACAGGTAATCGATTGCTTTCCTGACCCTGTCTTTTTCTTTTATAGAAACTTGTTTGAGTAAGCCCGCTGTGGTCAGGGGCTGCTTTTTTAGCATGTCGAGAATATGTTCCTGTAGCGCTATCAACTCTTTTGTTGACAGCGAAACTTGTTTTTTGTTAAGACAGTTATCGCAGATCCCGCAATCGGAAACCGAATTATCACCAAAATAGACGGCCAGGAGTTGGCTTCTGCATTGATCGGTTTCAGCCGCATAGTGTAGCATGCTCTGGATGCTTTTTTCGAATTGTTTTTTTCGTTCCGCGTAGCGCGCTGGATCGATGGATAGATCTTCTGCCCTAATGCGATCTACCGGAAAATAGAGTTGTGGTTCTTCTTTTCTCTTCCGATAATCGATTATGCCCAGTTGTTGTAGTTGAATAAGCTGTGCATTTACTTTCTCTACCTCGGTCTTTAGCAGAAAGGCCAGTTGTTTTTCGGAGATGGCCGTTGGTCTTTCATACATGCCCTGGTATGTTCGTAAGAGGGTTTTACAAATTTTATCGAGGATGGGGTAACTACCGGCCAGTGATTCTAGTTGTAGTCGGTCGGCGATCACTTGAACCCGAACGGGAATAAAGACCTGCTCATTATACTCGATCCATCCTTCTTGCTCCAATGTTTTTAGTACATGCGACACGGTGGAGTGGGGTAGCGATAAACGACTGGTGAACTCCAATAAATCAAAATCAAAATAGCGACCGGCGCCCGCCCCTGATGCCAATTGTAAAAAATTTGCCAAGGCCTGGTATACTTTTCGGATGGTCGCCAGATCCGGAAATCGCTGTTCGCTTAGCAGCGAAAGTTCCTCGGCCTCGCGCTTCGTGTATAGCAAAACAGCATATGCTCTTTGCTGGTCTCGCCCGGCTCTCCCCGCTTCTTGGTAGTAGCTTTCGAGACAATCCGGTAGGCCACAGTGAATCACGGTACGTACATCGGGCTTATCAATTCCCATTCCAAAGGCATTGGTGCAGACCATTACCGGTAATCGATTCTCTTTCCAGTCTTCTTGTTTCTTTTGTCTTTCGCTACTGCTGCATCCCGCATGATACCAATCGGCGCGGATACCATGGGCAACCAGTTGCCCGGTAATCTCTTCTGCCCGCTTACGGCTGCGGCAATACACGATACTGCTTCCGGATACATTTTTTATGATCTGTATCAATTTCGGAACAGCATTATCTACGGTAAAAACGCTGTAGGAGAGTTGTGGTCTGGCAAATGATTGACGAAGGCAATTTTCTTTTGGGAATAAAAGCTTTTCGCCAATATCTTTTTGTACGTCTGGGGTAGCCGACGCTGTTAGGGCCAATAGGGGTATACCGGGTAATTGTTCCCGAAGAGCTGCAATACGAAGGTAGGAAGGGCGAAAATCGTATCCCCATTGCGAAATGCAATGTGCTTCATCTACCGCAATCAGTGATATGCGAAGGGCCGGTAAATATTCCAGAAATAAAGAGGATTCAAGCCGTTCGGGTGAAACATATAAAAATTTGCAATTGCTTTCGGCAGCGGTGGCCAAGATGGTGCTGATCTCTTTTCGGTCCATACCGCTGTACAGGGCATAGGCGGTTATATTTTTTTTTCGAAGATGCTCCACCTGATCACGCATTAGCGCGATCAGTGGCGAAATAACCAGGCATAATCCCGGTTTCAACAAGGCGGGTACCTGAAAGCAAATTGATTTACCTCCCCCTGTCGGTAGCAGGGCCAAGGTGTCTTTGCCCTCCAATACCGATTGGATAATTTCTTCTTGAATGGGCCGAAAGGAAGAATACCCCCAATACTGTTTTAATATGGCGAGCGGTTGCATCAGCGTACTCTTTTTATAAAGAGTTTTACTGAGTTGATGGCTAAGACCACATCGCTGAAGGCCATCACCAACGCACCAAAGCCGGGTGTCAGATAGCCCAGCGCTGCCACTGGAATGGCCACGATATTATAGGCAAAAGCCCAAAAGAGATTTTGCTGTATGGTGCTATAAGTATGCCGCCCCAGACCCAAAGCATCTGGTAATTTTTTGAGACCATGATTCATTAAAATCACCTGTGCGCTTTGCATGGCGAGTTGTGAGGCCTCGCTCATGGCAATTCCAATGGTCGCTTTTGCGAGGGCGGGCGCATCGTTTATCCCATCTCCTACCATAGCGGTAGGGGCTTCGCTGGTCAGACGGCCCACAATCTCCATTTTTTCTTCGGGTGATTTTTCTCCGTAGATCACCCCAATGCCCAATTGTTTACCGATCTCATCGCAGCGGATCTTGCGATCTCCGCTTAGTAGTATCGTTTTGATATTTTTTTTATGTAAGTAGTCGATCACCTCACGGGCTTCGTCTCTGATCTCATCTTCGAGATCTATCCAACCGATCAATTCGCCCGCCCGGCACACATATACCTGATGATGGTCTTCTTCTTGTGTGGACTTGACCGTAGCATAAGAACCGGCGCTGTAGGTGATCCCGTTAGGGTCCGTAGCAAAGATCCCTTTCCCTTTTACCTCTTCGATCTGTCGCCATCGGCTATCAAAATTTGTCTTGAAAGCCTTGGCTAGGCAAACCGCTATCGGATGATTGGAATATCTTTCGAGCCCATATACCAGGTCTTTGAATTGTTGTTCGCTAAGCGTGG
>JBIIHS010000199.1:0-3215 GCA_044235515.1 Chitinophagaceae bacterium
GCTGATCTAAAATATCATGATTTTTTTCTGGCCGATGGAAGAATGATCCTGGTCGATATCGGACACTTTGAATCTGAGCAGTTTACGATAGAGCTTTTGGCCGATCATTTAGCCGAAAAATTTCATAACTTTGCCGTCCTCAAAACAAGCATAAACACCAATCCGGTTAACTATCTATGGCACAAGTAAAAGATTTTTCGATACAAGAAAAGCTAAAGTCTTTGGTCACGCTTCAGCAGATCGATAGCAAGCTCGACGAGATCAAGATCCTGAAGGGGGAACTTCCCATGGAGGTTGCCGATCTGGAAGATGAGATCACCGGTTTGCACGCCCGGCTTACTCGGATCGAAGAAGAGATCAATGGGGTTACCGAGTTTATTGAACAGCGCAAAGCTGCCATCAAGGCATCTGAGGCCCTGATCGCCAAATACGAAAAACAAAGCGAAAACGTAAAGAACAATCGCGAATACGAGGCTATCAACAAAGAGGTCGAGACCCAGCAACTCGATGTAAAGCTGGCCGAGAAGCATATCAAGGATGCCAATGATGATATTGCTGAAAAAGCCGTCAAGCTCGAAAAGGCCAAAAAGGATATCGCCGTAAAGGAAGGGGTGTTGGCCACCAAAAAAGAGGAGCTCGAAAAGATCATTGCAGCTAACGAAAAAGAAGAGAAACACTTCAATAAACAGGCAGCGGAAGCGAAGAAAGAGGTTGATGTCCGATTACTGGCCAGTTACGAAAAGATTCGAGGAAATTATCGCAATGGATTAGCCGTAGTTCCGGTAGAGCGTGACGCCTGTGGCGGCTGCTTTAATGCCATCCCCCCTCAAAAGCAAAGTGAGATCCGTCAGCACAAGAAGATCACTATTTGCGAAAACTGCGGCAGGATCTTGGTAGATGAGGAATTGGCCAATAGCGTGGCCCTGTCCTGATCTTTGTAGAAAGAATATTGAAATCCCGTTTTTACCGAACGGGATTTTTTGTGAAAGTCCCCAGCCCTTTTTGAGAATTGGCCTTTGTAGTGGGCCTAATTCCGATTAATTTGTGCCCATGCTCTTGCGTCTTTTTGTTCAGAACTACGCCATTATCGACCAAATAGAGATCGAATTCTCATCTCATTTTAGTGCCATTACTGGAGAGACGGGGGCTGGTAAATCCATTTTGATGGGCGCCTTGGGGTTGATCTTGGGAGAGCGTGCCGACGCTTCCGTGCTTGGTAACAAAGAAAAAAAACTGATCGTAGAAGGGCAGTTCGATATCCGCCAAAAAAAAGCGGTACTCCAGTGGTTGCATCAAGAAGAGCTCGATCAAGAAAATGAGTTGAGCATTCGCAGAGAGATCGCTGCCGCTGGTAAGTCTAGGGCCTTTGTCAATGACACACCCGTTACCCTTTCTCAATTACAAGAACTCTGTTCGCTCCTTGTAGACTTGCATCAACAATTCGATACGCTTGCTCTCGAAGAAGCCTCGTTTCAACGAGAAGTACTCGACGCCTTGGCGGGGCAATTGTCTTTGTTCGACCAATACCAAAACGTATATCGGTCTATGTTGCAGCTTCGCCAAACTGTAGTTTCTCTTGCGGAGCAGAAGCAAAAGCTGTTATCACAGGCTGAGTATGACCGTTTTCAGCTGGAGGAACTTGCTGATGCCGCTTTTTTATCCGGTGAGATCGAGGCCATCGCTGCGGAATTAAAAACACTTGACCATGCCGCTTCCATTCGTGCGACACTCGAACATGTATCCGTTTCTTTGTTGACTGGAGAGGAAGCCTTGCTGCCCTCTTTAAAGCGCTTGCTCAACGAACTGACTACGCAAAAGGAATTTCATCCCGAGCTGCCTGCGCTCGAGGAGCGACTTCGCTCTTCGTATGTGGATATGCAAGAGGTCGGTCGTGACCTTGAGCGATTAAGTGAGCGGATCCATTATCAACCGGATCGTATTCAGCAACTGAATGACAGACTATCGCTAGGGTATCGGCTTCTCAAAAAGCACCAGGTGAGTACTACCGATGAATTATTGGTCTTGCAAGAAGTGCTTCGTAATAAATGTCAGGCCTCCTTTGATATCGATGAAGAATTGCAACGCCAACAAAAAGCAGTAGCGGAAGCAGAGCAAAGCACCCTACAACTTGCTCAACAATTATCGGCCGGCCGAAAGAAGCAAATGGCCCCCTTTGAAAAAAAGGTGAATGCCTTGCTAAAGCAAGTGGGCATGCCTGCGGCCCAATTGCATATTGAGATCAAACCGGCTTTGCTGGGACCGGAGGGACTCGATGCAATCGCTTTTTTATTCGATGCCAATCGTAGCGGACAATTACAGCCCCTTCGAAAAGTGGCCAGTGGAGGCGAATTGAGCCGGCTGATGCTTTGTATCAAATCGCTGGTAGCGGCCTCGCTTGACCTTCCTACGCTCATTTTTGATGAGATCGATACCGGTATTTCCGGAGAGGCCGCACGCCAAGTGGGTCTATTGCTCAACGCGCTGGCCCAAAATCGGCAGGTGATCTGCATTACTCACCAGCCTCAAATTGCCGGAAAGGCGCAATCTCATTTTTTTGTCTACAAGCAAATAGGAAAAGATGCCCGAGAGGCCGCCATTACCAAGATAAAATTGCTGGAAACAGAGGAGCGCATCGATGTGATGGCTCGCATGCTGGGAGGGGATCAGCCCTCGGCCGCCGCCAAGGCCAATGCCCGTGAAATGCTCTCCTGATTGTGGATAACCTGCCGGTTCGTGGTGCGAAAAAGGTGCAGAAAGAAAAATTTTTTCTGTTTTTCTTTTGGGGGTTATTTCGCTGTTCATTCAATTGTTTACGAACCCTCAATTGCTCTAGTTTATGGAAACCCCCAATATCAATAAAGACCGAAAAGCCAAACGTAAATCTGCCGTTGACCTGGGTACCATGGTCTATGGGAAAGTCCCACCGCAGGCGCGAGAGCTGGAAGAGGCTGTCTTAGGAGCGGTCATGCTCGAGCGAGGTGCCTTTGATGTGGCGGCCGAGATCCTGAAACCAGCCTGTTTTTATGTAGAGGCGCACCAGCGGATCTTTGCGGCCATGCAATCGCTCTCGAACAAGAGCCAGCCCATCGATATTTTGACCGTTACGGAAGAGCTTCGCTTTAAAGAAGAGTTAGATCTGATCGGGGGTCCCTATTATCTGACCAAACTCACCAACGCGGTTGTATCGGCTGCCAATATCGAGGCCCATGCTCGTA
>JBIIHS010000034.1:0-10500 GCA_044235515.1 Chitinophagaceae bacterium
AGAAGTATACCATACGACCAATCCGATCGAAAGCGCCAATACGATCTCCACTACCGGAAAAAAGACAGAGTAGGCAAAAATGGCCTTGACATTGGCATCACGATGATGGCGGTTTATCGTTTTGAACTTTTCGAACTCGTGTGGCTCGGCGGCAAAAGCCTGTACCACACTCATTCCGGTAATATGCTCTTGTACAAATGCATTTAGGTCAGCTACGGCATTGCGAACCGCCTGAAACGAGCGATTGATGCTTTCCTTAAAAAAATAGGTGGCAATGATAATGACCGGAAAGGGGATCAGGGCAATAAAGGTCAAGCGCCAATCGGACCAGAGCATATATCCCAGGACACAACCAATCGAGAGCAGGTCGGCAATAATGGGAACCAGCCCTTCCGCAAAAATATCATTGACCGACTCAATATCATTGACCGTTCGGGTAGTAAGCGTACCAATCGGGGTCTTATCGTATTGTCTTACGTTCAACCGCAGGATCTTATTGAAGGTATCCATGCGTAGATCCCTGACAACTGACTGCCCCAGCAAAGCGGTCTGGTACGAAAAGCCAAACCGAATCAAGGTCTCAACGAAAATGATCCCGACCTGTATCAAGGTGATCAAGACAAGCATACGAGGCAACTGGCCAACTATGTATTCGTTGACGGTAAGTTGCACCAGCATAGGCCGAACAGGTGTGATAATAGCTAGTAAGATGGCCAATAGTACTGAGACCCAGAAGGGATAACGGTAAGGCCTCGCATAACGGAATACACGACGTAATAGTTGCCAATCAAAAAAAGTTTTAGTGCGTTCCAATTCGTCAGTAGGTATCTGTTTGAATAGCTCTTGTGTAGGCCTTTATAAAAAGAGCGCCAAGATTTTTATGAGGAGGCACATAATCTTCGAAGATCTTATCGGTAACTAAAGCATCGAGCTCTTTCCAAAAAGGGATCCACTCAATATCGGCACCTGTACGCAATTTTTCCATGAGCAATCGTAAAAAAGGATTATTGACGGGAGCATCAGCGATCTGCTTGGTACCGATGATATGTGCATCGGGGGCTTTTTCCAATATATCATGGATCATATTGTATCCTCCGCACGATCCCATAAAAACGATCTTGGAGGCCGGTGACATTTGGGCAATGGTATACGGCGCATTATAACTATGCCCACGATTGATGGTGATCCGAGGGATCAATTGCTGCTGGTCAAGAAATTTTATCAACTCCTCTTGCGCTTTGGCGTCTTCGTTGGTCTCTTCGGGCAAGGGACGATTCATGTACAAGCTCACCTTTTTTCCACGGCCGGAATGAACCGCCACCCAATATTTACTAGTTTGATCGACCTTCCAATTCTGGTTACTGAACATATTGATCAAACCGGGAAAAACACCGATACCATCTTTATCGCCATAAATAAATAATTGCACCACTACTCTGCCGCTGTCGTTGGTCAGATCTTGAAAGGGAACTTGATATACCGGCGGAATGCCCAGCTCCTTGGTCAGATCTACCTTGCGGGTAGAATCGGCAGACCAAAACAGATTTTGCAGGATGCGGTATATGACCGTCCCCTTTGACTGTTGCTTCGATACCGCCTCGCGGTAATTACTCTCTATATTTTGCAGCATTCTTTTTGCCACCGGTTGTAACGTTTCGGCAATACTCGCATAAGAATCGGCTACATCGGCTCCGTCTTCGAGCCCCTCTGTTTTTTCCAGATTCTTAACAAAAGCCTTCATCAATATATTGGCATTATCTTCTTTGCCATTACTTGCTTTAGCAAAGGATGCCAAGAACTGATCGAGCGTATTAAAAGAGGCCGCCATCTTGATAAACTTCCGATACTTATCAAAGCCGACCTGCATCAGCAGCGAGTCACCTCGGCCGGCAATCTTGCTCATCATAAGAGGATATACCCCGCGAACAAAACTAGAAGTGTAAATACTGCCATCGGACGAAACGGCCAGGTAATAGAGCTCGGCAGCGGTAAGAGGCTGAATGACCCGAAAGCGAACGGTCGGATCTTTTTCATTATGAAGTCCATTGATGATGGTCACAAAATTGGAACGGGCCTTGTCTTCGAGTCTTCTGGTCAAGGCCCGATGTTCCAGGGCAGTATCCCCCTGAAGTGCGCGACGCACATAATCCATTTGCGTTGAGACCAATAACCGATAATAAGCCAGTGTATCCTCTTTTACCTGATCGATCTGCTCAACCGAAACACGCCCCTTTAAGATATTATCTACAAAAGGAAAATACTGTTGTCCGCTGCGACTTCTTGCCATTTGTGATACCAACTGTACAAAGGCATCGTCAGAAATGGAACGAATACGTTGGCCCAGTCGGTCCGAGGCAGCGGCATAGTCGTACAACTGACGCGGGTTAAGACGAGCAATTACTTTTATGAGGCTGTCTGCAAAAAATACATCAGGATTCTTTTGAAGCGCCTCGAAGGCCTTATCAGGGTAAAGTGTGCAATACTTTAATAAGAGGTTTTCTTTGGCCGGGAGGAAACCAGTGTTACTTTCAAAAATACGAGCGGCCAGTACATTAGTTCCGGCATCGTAGGGGAGAGCCGCCAGCAAGGAGGCTATACTTTCCCCTTTCAGATCGGAAGTAAAACAAGATTCATAGCTGGCGATGATCAGGGGCAGATAAGCAGGATTGACCCCAGTTTTTCGGGGCGCACGAAAATGCTCCCGGAAATAGCCGAGCACCGATTGTAATCCGTAGAGATAATTCACCTTTAGCCGGTGATCGAGTGTGGCATCGGTTTCGATCGTAAAACGGATCCGATCCACCTCGCTGAACAATGCATAGTGGAGTGCTCTGTTTAACGAACTGTCCGTAGTCGGTGCAAAAAGCGAATCGATCTTGCCATCGGCCTTACAAATAGCACGTTGTTCGGCTGCGATTTGCTCATGATTCAACTCTCTTCTGAATTCAGGACGATACCCCTGTGGAAATACAAAGGGCTCTCCCACGGAGAGACCTTGCGCCTGCAGCGGGTCAATCCCCCCACAAACAATAAAAAAAAGAAAGAAAAGAAGTAAAAAATGGCGAAACCGCATAACCCGACAAAGTTAGCAAACCTGCTGCCAACAGGCGACAGAGCCCTATTGAAATATTAAGTTATTATTAACTCTAGGTAGTAAAGAGGCTCAACAAGTTGGTACGAAAAAATAAGAATTAGATTTGCTAAAACTTCCTCGAATGGATAAAACGGCGCGTAAAGTACTCATTGCAGACGACGAGCCCGATATCAGAGAGATCCTACAGTACAATCTTAGCGCAGAGGGATACGAAGTGTTTACAGCGAAGGACGGAGACGAGGCACTCGAAAAGGCAAAGCGGATCCAACCCGACCTGATCGTACTCGATGTAATGATGCCTAAGAAAAGTGGTGTCGAAGTATGCCAGTTGCTTCGCGCACAAGCCGCCTTCAAAGACACTATTATCTTGCTGTTGACGGCACTCAATGATGATGGTTCCATCATCAAAGGGCTCGAAACAGGCGCGGATGACTATATTGGCAAACCGGTTAGCCCTAAAGTGCTGGTAACCCGTATTCAGGCCCTGTTTAGAAGGCTTCGCAAACCCAAGGCGGGAATACTTACCCTTGATAAAATTAGCATCGATCCCGAGCAGTTTCTTGTGCAGGTGGCCGGCAAACCGATTTCCCTGGCCAAGAAGGAATTTGAATTACTGTATTTGCTCGCGCACCGTCCCGGACGCGTATTTCTGCGCAATGAGATCCTCAACCAGGTCTGGGGCAATGAGGTGATCGTCGGAGATCGCACCATTGATGTTCATATCCGAAAGATCCGGCAAAAAATGGGAGTAGACTGCATTTCCACAGTAAAAGGAGTGGGCTACAAATTTGAGCAGTAGAAAAGCAGCAAGCGACCATCCTGACTATCTTTGTTAGTGGCTCGATAGCCGGATTACCATATGCCGCTTTCAAAACCCAATATCACTCCTCGTCAGATCGCCTTTATTACGGCCCTGCTATTGGCCTTGCCAGAGAGTATTTTTTTGCTTTGGTTACAACATAATTGGCAATGGGCCCTATTGGCCTTTTCCATTGTCTTTGGAATCAGCTATTGGATCATTGCCACCTTACTCGAGGAGTTCATTAACCGAAAGATCAAGCTGATCTATAAATTTATCCATAAGACCAAGGCCACCAAAAAAGAAGAGACCTATTACAAGTATGTTTTACCCGCTAAAACGATTGAACAAGTTAGTCAGGATGTTGAAGAGTGGGCCAATGAGAACGAAAAAGAAATGCAACTACTTCGACAAAACGAGCTGTTTCGTCGTGAGTTTCTGCAGAATCTCTCCCACGAATTTCGTACCCCCATTTTTGCAATACAGGGCTATGTCGAGACCCTGCTCGATGGCGCCATTGCCGATGCACAGGTAAATCGACGCTATTTAGAGAACGCCTCGCGCAATATTGATCGACTTACCAACTTACTGAACGACCTGGACCAGATCTCCAAACTGGAACGCGGTGAGTTGGTATTGGTTCGCCAGCCCTTTGTGATACAAGAGTTGATCAAAGAAGTCTTTGAATTTTTGGGCGAAAAAGCCCAGCAACAACACATGCAGTGCCAAATAAAAAAAGATGCGGAATCGCCCCTTACCGTGGTGGCCGATAAAGAAAAGATCCGACAAGTACTGTTGAACCTGGTAGAGAATGCCATCAAATATGGAAAGACCCATGGCACCATCACCGCCAGCATGTACCGTACCGACGGGCAACATGTGTTGGTAGAGGTCACCGACGATGGCATGGGAATACCCGAAAAAGAAGTTGGTCGCGTCTTTGAACGGTTTTACCGCACCGAAGAAGGACGCACACGCGATGGTAAAGGTTCGGGCCTCGGACTAGCCATTTGTAAGCATATTATAGAAGCCCACGGTGAAACCATTCATGTGCGAAGCACCGAGCAAGTGGGAACGACGATTGGGTTTACATTGCCAACCAAGTAGACAATTGTGGCTTAATGAACTCAGGCTTACTGTTAGGATACTCTATCACATCCGTAGTTAAAAGTCGGGCAGCGTTGCTACCTATGTCAATGGCCGCAAGTTTCAAGAAAAAGGGGATTACTATATGTAATATATAGAATCCCCTTCAGGAGCAAAAAGCAATTATACCCTTACCAAGAATCTTTATTTAAATACTGTCCACCCTTTCCACCAGGTAGAAAGCGCCCCGGCAGGAGCGACTCCCCCACGGAAGGTAACCGTTTTGTCAAAAAAGGTATCTCCCGTAAACTTAGCATCGGTAAATCCGCCGCCTGTAAGAATGCGCTGGTTTCCATTTGACCCGGCAAAAGGCGTCGGATCGAATGCAAGGTAGTTAAAGGGTTGGATCAAGCGGGCATCGCTGTTGTTAGTTAAAATATCATTCCCATAAAAGGGCTGGGTAAACCACGTTGAAAAAGCGGCTGATGTAGTAATGGTCGCTCCGGGAGTACCCGCAAAAAGAGTGCTTACATTATTTCCAGCCAGTGTAATATTCCTTAGCCGGATAGTACTATCCTCGATATTCAACATAGTAGAGCGTCCAACAGTAGCATCAATTTCAATGCCTAAAGGCCAGCCCATGATAATGGAGTTATAGATCGAAATGCCTGTATTCCGACGAATATGAGCAGCACCTCGGTACAAAGCATTTCCGGTATTTGTAAGCGTCGCACGAGGTCCAATGGCAGTGATGTTACTGAAGATGGCCGTGGTTTGCGGGGAAATCGCCGTGCCGCTAGCATTATTATCACTTTCAAAAGCCTCAGATCTGGAAATATCGGCAATAAGGGAATCTCTAAACACAATACCAAACTGTACCTTACCACTATACCCGTTATCCGTATCAAAATCATCATCCTGTGTTTTATAGGCGATCAGGTATTTGCAGTTGACCGTACCCCCAAACCACTCAAAGGCATCATCCTTAGCGTATGTAACCTGTACATTCTCGATGGTAGTACCACTACCAACGGCTGCCAATGTTAAACTATTTACCTCCTTGTCGGGTTGAAAAGCGTAGCCGGCATATTCAATACGGACGTATTTCAAAATACCGGAATTATCAGTAGGGACGGCTATTGGCGCTATGGCATCACCAGCACCCGCTAAACCATCACCATTTCCATTATCAATACCTCCTTCTACCTGGTAGAGTCCATTAGTGCCATTAAAACTAGTATTGATCGGAGCCTTCCCGCAGATTATTATTCCACCCCAGTCACCTGACTGAGGATTAGGAGAAGCAGATGTAAATACAATGGGCTCTGTCGGAGTACCTTCCGCAACAATCTTAGACCCACGGGTAATAATCAGGGCCGCTACATCCGAACCACTAAAAGAGCCCTTAATGACCGTTCCGGGCTCAATGGTCATGGTCTTATTATTGACCATATATACAAGCCCTTTTAAAATGTAGGTATTCTGCTTTCTAAGGATCGTATCAGCGTTGATACGTCCTTGCAAGGTAATCGTCTGGCCGGAAGTGCTACCACCGCCGCCATTAACAACAATTACCTGGATCTCTCCATCGGTCTCGATCTTTCTGCAACTGGAAACTCCAAGCAAGAATAGGCCGGCCATCAAAATAAGTGAATACTTCATAAAAGTTGATTAAAGTTTTTATAGATTATACTGAAATGAAAAACTAAAGGTGGTACCCTGACGACGAGTAAAACGATAGGCATCTTTATTGCGCTGGAAAGACTCTTTTGAGTCGGCATTCTGATAAAAATATTGCGTAGCGTTAAAGATGTCAGAAATATTCAACCGCAACTCGCCTTTTTTGTCCATCACTTTCTTTGCGATCTGGTAATCCAATAAAGGGCGAGGAGCTTCCCAAATATTGGGAGAGCCGGCACCCGCGGTTAGGTCTCCTACTAAATAGATTCGCTCCCCAATCTGGTTATACAGCAAGGTGCTGCTGATGCCTGACTTATCACTGTCATACAAGAGCCCAATATTAAGCAGATAGGGGGATTGGCCTTGTAAGGGACGATCGATCTGAAAGCCTAAATCCTTTACGCGGCTCTTGATATAAGAAGCATTGAATTGAAAGGTAAAATTCTTGAACGCGTCAGCAAAGTCTAGTTTTTTTCTAAGCTCTACCTCCACACCATACGCATTCGCATTGTCCGGATTTTGAAAACTGAAGGTACTGGCTCCCCCTACCCCTTCATTAAAGAGTTGCTCAATAGGGTCATTAAAGTATTTATAAAAGAGCCCCGCTGTAAACACTTCGCCCGCTTTGGGATAAATCTCATAACGCAGATCAAAGTTCGAAACTTTAGTTCTTCTGAGTGCAGGATTACCTTGAACAGAAGCATTAAGTTCAAAATCGTAGATATTCAGGAAAGAGAGCTCACGAAGCTCAGGACGAATAACGGTCTGAGAACCCGAAAGGCGAAGATTCGTTTTACTATTGAGCTTAAATGTAGCATTAAGACCCGGTAGAAAGTCCAACACAGTAGAATGAGAATGGCGGGGATCCCATGTATACACACTTCCTACCAATTGATCGAAATGTTCCGCACGCACACCCCAGACGATCCTGAGCGTGCTACTCAGTTGATTATCCAACTGAATAAACCCTGCATTCAATATAGTATTTGCCATGTACCGAAAATTCTTTCCTTTGATGGCATCGAAAGCAAACTTGTTATCTACCCCGTTTCCGAAATTGGCAGCGCCAAACACGGTAGACGCAGGTAATAAACGTAAGGCGGGATTATCCTTGGGAAGGTAATTGGCAAATAGCTGTGCATCGTAAAGTCGGTCCTTGACCTGGATCATATATCCAGCCTTTAGCGTTTGCTTTTGCTTAAAGGCGTTGAATCCGTAGCTCAGATCACCTCCCGCCGTATAGATGTAATCGCTCAATGACTGATAAATGCGGCTGCCACTTTGCTGAGAAAGTGTATTGGAAATAAGCAGACTATAGGGTAAAGAGGATCCCAAGGGACGAGTATAGGCCAGTCGACGCTGATCGGGAATATAGCCATCCAAAATGGTAAAGGCTCCATACCATTTAAGCTTTAACGAGGACACTATAGAGTGATCTCCGGTTAGCTGGGTGGTAAAAAAAGTATTTTGCTTGAATTGTAATTCGTTCGCGATCAGGTCTTCGTTTCGATTGAACTCAACGCCCTGTCTTCTGGTCACAGAGGAAGGCGCATTGACACTGAGTATCGATTTTAAAGACAGGCGATTCATTGAATTTAACTGAACCGAGAGACTACCAATGGCGCCGGCGTTAAGATCCTGTACATACCTTGTATCAGCAAAATCATAATTAACACTAAATATATCGCCGGCCAGGGTATTCGAACGATTTATCAAGTTCAAATGACGATAGCTTCGGTTGTAGCTAATCCCTAGCGAGGCCCCAACTGTCTTACCAAATAGTTTTCCGCTAAGACCCCCATTGGCTTGGATAGAAAGATTGGGAAGTGGTTGTGCCAATAGCGGATCCCAGGCATTGCGAAGCTGCTTTCCAATAGCGGTCTTGTCGGCAAAAGAAAGTGTATCAAAGGCGGCCTTTCTGGTATACGTATTAGGAAGTGCGCGCGTTCCATTATCAAACCCTAACCAATCAGTAGAACTATGATAATCCCTGTAAAAATCATTCCCCATTACCTGCGTGTTGAACCCCGTACCAACCTGTACCTGAAAAAAGTCCTTAGAAGGAATATCTTTCGTGTTCACCTGAATAAGTCCACCCGCCCACTCTCCGGGATATTCCGGTACGAATGCCTTATTGATAACCAGGTTGTCGATCACATTCGAAGGGATCAGATCGAAAGAAAATGTCTTGCGATCAGGCTCTGTACTCGTCAGCAAAATACCATTGATCATGGCCTGGTTATACCGATCGGCCAATCCCCGAATAATAATGAATTTTCCTTCTTGCAAACTAGCGCCTGGGGTACGCTTTAATACTTCTCCGGTGTTTCGGTCAGGGGAGCGACGAATGGACTCTGCCGCTACCACAGAGGCTACCGTATTGGTATTACGTTGAAAAGAGATCATCGAATTGACCGACTCTCTTCTGGCTGTGGCCGTTCTGGCCGTGACCACGACATTCTCTTGGGTCTTGGATTTGATTTCGAGCGTAACATTCAGTTCATTGATGATCCCCTCGGACACTTCAACGTCGGTAATGGACTTGGGCTCATATCCTATCGCTGTAAAATCAAGTACATATTTTTTTCCGGGTTGCAGAACCAATGAAAAACGGCCATCCATGTCAGACATAGCACCTGCATTACTACCCTGTATTTTGATACTGACCCCAGAAAGACCTTCGTTCTTAGTATTGGTGATCTTACCTGTCAATTTGATATTCTGTGCACTAACTGCCATTGATCCAAACAGCACCGACAAGCCCAGTAATTGAAAAACTCTCAAAAGCATGTTCTGTTGATTTGGTGCAAAATTGAAAGTGTAATGTTACCCCTGCTTTACTGTGCTGTTAAGTGATGGTTAAGAGAATATGAAGCGAATGTTAACACCTCTTCAAAGGTCTTGTCGTTCACCCCACTAGAATAGATAATATGCTGTGAAGCAGCCAGTCAATTAAAATAATGTCTTTCAAAGCGTTATGTCATACATTAAGTAATTATTAATTCTACCCTACACCGCTAGCCATCGCCACGAAGCCGGTATTTTCGTGGGGCACTCTAATTGCTTTCTTTCTAAAATAATAGACCATGTCCGGACTCAACTCTTTCCTCAAGATCTTTATGCCGAAGAATGCCGTGTTCTTCGAACTTTTCGAGCAGGTGGCCGAAAACCTGTCAATCATGGGCACGCAACTTAAGATTGTAGTAGCCGAACATGATATCGATAAACGGGTTGCACTAATCGCCGTTATCGAAGACCTCGAGCACCAAAACGACGATCTAACCCATAATCTCTTTACTGAATTGGGCCGCAACTTTATTACCCCCTTTGACCGAGAAGATATTCATGCACTAGCCACCTCACTCGATGACATTGCCGATTATATCTATGCCTCTGCCAAAAAAATGAACTTCTACCGTGTCAATACCAACGATATGGGGATGCAAAAATTCGCAGAACTCATTGAGCAGGGCTGTCAGCAAATCAAGATCGCCGTTACCCAGCTGCGCGATATGAAGAATGTCAAGGCCATCACTGAGGCCATGATCAAGATCAATAGCATCGAGAACCAAGCCGATGATGTATTTGACATGAGCATCGAAAGATTATTTGCCATCGAAGAAAATGCCAAAGAGGTCATCAAGATGCGCGAGATCTACCAGGTAATGGAGTTGGCTACCGACAAATGCGAAGATGCCAGCAATGTGATCGAATCTATCATCATCAAATACGCATAAAACGGCCCATGACCCCTTTTCTCATCTCCATTATCGTGCTAGCCCTGGTATTCGACTACATCAACGGCTTTCACGATGCGGCTAACTCGATCGCCACGGTTGTA
>JBIIHS010000200.1:0-3203 GCA_044235515.1 Chitinophagaceae bacterium
TACCAGTAAAGGCAAATTCGCTATTGGATAGGGAGTTTCTTTCGCTATTCGATCTTTTGGGTGTGTTGTACAACGTGTCGATCGAAATATCCCCAATGCTGGTGGGCTTAAATTCGCCTCCTCCTTTATTGACCGATACCGAGAACGTATTTCGGTTATTGATAAAATAGTCAAGCCCGGCCCTAAAGAACATGAAGTAACCTATGCTGATACTTTGGTCTTCTTGATGAAGTAGGGTATTAGGGTTGGAGATCAGCGTTGTTCTATCGGTTAGGCCGTTACTGATCGACTTGCGTTGGTTAAAATTGACACTGGCAAAGAAATTGAGTTTATTTTGACGCAAATTGATATCACCACCCATGCCGATACGGGCGCGAGAGTCGATATTGCTTCGAAGGTTACCACTGTAGCCTACGCGCTTGTTCTTTTTTAGGATGATGTTCAAGATACCCGCTGTGCCTCCCGAGGCATCGAATTTGGCGGAAGGGTTGGTGATGATCTCGACCGACTCGATCGCATCGGCTGGAATTTGCTCCAGGGTCAATACGGTCGGTCTGCCATCGACAAATAGCTGGGGTGTGTTGTTGCGCATGGTTACATTCCCGTCTATGTCTACATTGATCGAGGGCACATTGCGCATAACATCAATTGCGGTCCCCCCGGCCGAAACGATATTTTTATCAACACCGAATACCTTTCGATCAATTCCTAAGCGAAGACCGGAGGTGCCTGAGCTAACGGTAACATTTTCGAGGGTCTTTTCTGCAATGCTGATCTTAATGTTGCCCAAATCTTTATCGAGCGCCGAGAGCATGGCCGTAAAATCGGCGTTTCCTCCTTGTGGCATTTTTATGTCGAACGAAATCGGTTGTTCGTAAGGGGTATAGCCCACTACATTGACGCGCAATTTGTATTGTCCAAACGCAGGTATGTTTTCGAGGCGGAAGTCACCATTAGAGCGAGTGATCATGCCTCCGATCACTTGGTCTTTTCTTTTCTTGGTAGCCGAATCGAATTTATTTTGTAAGAGTTGCACAGAAGCGTATTCAATAGGTTTTCCGGTATTCGACTCCACGACCTTGCCATAAAAATTACCGTTGACCTGAGGACGACTGCCGCCTGCTCCACTTGCTCTGCCCATGCCCATGGGGGGCTGGGAGAAAGCAAAAAAAGAGAAAAGCAGGGAGAGCGAAAGGAGAAAGTAATGTTTCATCAACTGTTTTTTTATTAGACGAAAAACTTTGTTTAAACTATTGCCTATCAAAAGGTTTTATATAATCGGTCTATAACAAGTATAAATGGAAATTGTTCAATTCAGCCAGCTGCCAAGGGCTACTTGTATAAGTCCTATTAGTAAGCCGATAAAGGCGCCCACCCATTCTACGAAGCGGAATTCCTTGGCCATAATTTGATATAGCAACTCCTCTAGTCTGTCAGAAGAAAAGCGGCTTACTTTCTCGGTAATGATCCCCTCGAGGTCCAAGTCGGTGCGTAGTTCCCCCGCATAGGAACGCATGACAGCGGGCAGGATCGCTTCGATCTCCTGCATAAAAGTGGCTTTCAGTTTTGCAATCGTTTTATCGCCTAAAAACATGCTGATCATGGGAAGTTGTTCACTAAGCCTCTTGTTGAGAAAGGTATCGACATGCTGCTCTATGAGGGGCATCATTTTTTGAATATTGCCTGGCTCACTGATCTTTTGTTCGATGTCAGAGAAGGAGAGGAACTCCCCACTGACCAATTTTCCCAGTTTCTGAGCAAACTGCGACTGGTTTTTAGGAAAGATGCCCTGAATGGTCAATCCGAATAATTTGATGGGTTCGCGGGGATGAAATAGCATTTTGATCGCGATCCAATTGGTGACCCAACCGATAAATCCCGAGATCAAGACCAATAGTATTTGACCGTATGTCATAAATAACAGGTGATAGAAACCGATGAATAAGGCAAGACCCCGCCTGTCTGACGGGGTCTTTAGGGTGGCTAACCGGGCTCGAACCGGCGACCCTCAGAACCACAATCTGATGCTCTAACCAACTGAGCTATAGCCACCGTAGACTCACCAAAGCCCCTTTGAGCGTACTTCGGTTAAAGAAATGCAAAGGTACGTAAGTTTCGTAGTTGTAAAAAAATCCACCGCCATTTTATGCTATTTTTGGATCCTATGCGTTTTTTCCTAAAATACTGGTTGAATATGAAGCGAATACCTTTTTTGATCTTGCTCTTGGCTGGCATTGGATATCTTACCGTTTCCGCGATGGATACCTCGGGTCCGACCGATCCTCCCGGTCGCTACGAGAAGATCATGGTCTTAGTGGGTCGAATGCTGGAAGAGGGGCATTTCAGTCCACAGCCCCTTGATGATGCCTTTTCTCAAAAGGTATTTCGCCGTTACCTCGAGGAATTGGATCCGGAGAAAAATATCTTGCTCTCGGAGGATATTGAAAAATTAAAAACATACGAAAGATCCATTGACGATGAATTGAAGGGTGCTCCCGTCGTGTTCGTCAAAAAAGCAGGTGATGTTTTTAACCAGCGTATGGAGGAGGCTAACTCGATCTATAAGAGCATCCTATCTAGTCCATTTGACTTTTCTGTTCCCGAACAAGTTGAGCTGGATGCCGATAAAATAACCTTTCCCGTCGGTGCACAAGCACGTTTGCAACGTTGGAGACAAAAGTTGAAATACATGACCTTGGAACGCTATGCCGATGCAATAGAATTACGTGAAAAGAACAAGGGTAAAGAAGGCTTTGTGCAAAAAGCGGATTCTACCCTCGAGCGCGAAGCACGCGAAAAAGTGGGCAAGCTCATGGAGCGGAATTTCGACCGGCTTCGCCTCAAGTTCAATCAAGACGATAAATTTAATTTGCTGGTCAACACGATCACCAATTCCATGGACCCTCACACCGAGTTCATGCCTCCTGTCGATAAGCGTTACTTCGATGAGGAGATGAGTGGTGAGTTCTTTGGGATCGGGGCCACGCTGCAGTATGATGATGGAAATATAAAGATCACCAGTGTGGTAACGGGCAGTCCCTCCTACAAGTCAGGGCAGATCCAGCCCGGTGATATTATCCTCAAAGTGGGGCAGGGAAAAGAAGAGCCAGTGGATCTGACCGGTTTTATGACCACTGATGCTGTAAAACTGATCAGAGGAAAAAAGAATACCGAGGTTAGACTTATCATTCGTAAGCCTGCCG
>JBIIHS010000236.1:0-3185 GCA_044235515.1 Chitinophagaceae bacterium
AGGTAACATTTTGGTTAGCTGTAGCAGGAAAAATGGTGGCGATCGTCTGCAAGGTGCCCGCGCTGGTAGTAATAGCAGCCGCTACATTACCCTGCGTGGTTACATCTAATCCGAACAAGCCTCCAGGGGTAATGTTTTGTGCGTATGCTTTTTCTACTCCATTGCGCGTTTCTGTCCACACCCCGATAGCTTGTGAGTTGCTTAATCCCTTAAAGGCATAGCGCCCCTTGGGACTTCCTGGCCCGGCGGTGGTTGAACTTAATTCAATACGATTCCCTGTCCAGATAAAATCGCCATTGCCATCAAGACGGGTGGCATAAATTTTATAATTGGCATCATAACTCATAAAAAAGGGTGCATCGCTGACCAAGGAAAGATCGCCGGCTTGCACATCGAAAGCAGTGCTGATCGGGTAAACTTGTTTTGCGTTGTCAGTAAGAAGACGCGCCCCCGTTTGTTTATCGAATTTTTGTACGAAGATTCCATATTGCGATTGACTGGTATTGCTAAATGAACAAACTGACCAGACAACGGCAGATTGTGGGCTAGAGGCAATATTGGTTAGCTGCTGATAAGGGTCTGTGCTGCCGGTCGCTGCGCTAAAGGCAGTGCCGTTGATACCATAGGGTAAAGAGCCATCCGCATTAATGCGTTGTAGCCACGAGTTGAAACGACTTCCCTGCGCACTGTAATAACCATAATAGGTAACGTCTCCCTCACTGAAACCGGAGTAATAGCGCACCGCGGCAGTGGTCTGGTTACTGAGTTGAACAGGGGCGGACCAAAGCGCCGTGCCATTATTATCGTACCGCTGTGCGTATAAAGTAGTCGAGATGCCAACACCCCTTCGTTGAAAAACCAAGGTGAACGTACCATTAAGCGTAGGAATGATTTGTCCTCTAGTGGTGGTAGAGGTCCCTACTAACACGGATATAGGTGTGCTCCAAGCAGGAACACCCGAAGCACTAAGTTTCTGAAGTCGTAACGTATTGCTGCCTGATTCGTTCCACGATATGACCGTTTCTCCATTGGAAAGCACCGCAGGAAAAGGCGCCAGTCCCGCCCCCAAAATAACTCCAGTGGAACTCCACAGATGTGTACCCGACTGCGAGATCTTGTACGCAACGGCCTGTTGTGAACCGCTGCGTTGGTCCTGGTAAGCGATCACCAGATTATCATTGGCGTCCTTACAGATACTAAAGACAAAAGTAGCAGATCCTGAAGGTTGATTATCTACCAACATTCCATCGGGACCCAATAATTTGGTGCCATCTACATCGAGCAACTGCGCCCGCATATTGTAATTTCCGCCGCTGGCATGATAGTAAGCCACCCAGGTCTTTCCAGTGCTGGTAATGACAGTTTGCAGATCGGCCACCGGTAGCGACGATACTTCTAAGTTAACCGAGGTGTTTGGATTCCATTGTCCCAAGACTTGTTGGCAGAGCAGCAGCAGAAGGGAAAGTATAAAAGGTTTACTCATGGTTTATGTATCTTATAAGAAGTTTCGTAAAAGCATCCAAATTGCACAAAAGATAATAATATTTTATTTAGTCCTGCTGGCAGTGTAATTTTTACTATTTTCGGTTAGTTTTTCTACTAAATTTCCCACTATGTTTTCAATACCTTTCTCTGAAAGTCGCTTACTAAAGATTCTTACATTTTTTGTTGTATTATTTTCTTTTAGTCTGAATTCATTTTCTCAGTGCCCCGTCATCGAAAAGCGAAACAACGGAAATGGTAATGCGAGTCAGTGTCTCACATCGTGGGATGGGGATAATTGTCCAGCAGGGTACACCTTTAAGACCGGAGACTTTAGTTTTACGACCGGGAGTACTACGGCCAATTATAGTGTATTGAGGGTACTCAGAAATGGGTTATTAATCCAGGAGGGAAATCAGCTTAGAAACGGCAATACAGCTGTTTGGTTTGGCGGATATAATGGAACGACAAAAGATCTCTGTTTTTATGGGACGTCCAACAGTTCACCAATTCCTCCTGCGGCTAACTATACATTTTACTTTCAAAATCTATCTACAAATGCAGTTCTTTCGCCGTGTTCCTATGTTGTAACTGAACAAAATGGGACCAGCGGGGTTTCTAATTTTTCGTCTGGCACTATCTCAAGCGACCAAACTATTTGCACGGGCAGCACACCAGCTACACTGACCGGATCTGTCACCACAGGCTGCACAGGCCAAGTTACATACCAGTGGCAAGCTTCGACTTTAACAGCGACAGATGGTTATGTCAATGCTTCGGGCGCATCAGCATCTCAAAATTATTCTCCGGGGACATTAACGCAGACCACGTATTTCCAACGTCTTGCCACTTGTCCAGATGGTGGTGGCATCACCTCAAATTCTAATTACATAGTCATAACGGTTAACTCCGCTGGCACCATTAGTCCCTCTACGGGGTACAGTTGGAATGCTTCGACCACTTCCCCCACCTTTACGGTAAGCGGGGCCACTGCAGGGGGTATCGGAACGTGGACCAGCTCCAATACCAATGTAGCTACTATTGGCTCAACTTCAGGAATTTTGTCTGCGGTTGCCGCTGGTTCTACTACTATAATGTATTCCTTGTTATCTGGGGGGATTACTTGTACTACCACGCGAGCTGTTACCATTACCGACATCGGTGGGGTGCTGCCTGTTAATTGGCAGTCTGTCACGGCAGAGAAGCTCAGTGCGCGAGTGCTTGTTCGTTGGGTAACGGCTACTGAGCAAAATACGCGTGATTTTGAGGTTCAATTCAGCACCAATGCAATAGATTGGTTGCCGATTGGTACGATGCCTGCTGCAGGACGAAGCGAAGTAGCAAAGGAGTATAGTCTACTTCATAAGAATCCCCAAAAAGGGGGCATCAGTAATTTCTACAGAATTCTGCAAAGAGATCTAGACGGAAAGGTTAGTTACAGTAAGATCGTTAGCATTATAATGGATGCTCCCGGGCCTGATGTAATGATATTTCCTAACCCTGCTTCAGAAATTCTAACCCTCTTTATTGCAGAGCCCCAAACGCTTCGGCTGGTTAATACTTCGGGTGCCAATGTGTGGCAAGCCGCACTTACGTCTGGACGACATCAAGTATCTGTAAGTCATCTGCCCAGCGGAGTTTACTTTTTGTTAACCACAAATGGGCCTCAACGGGTGGTTATTCAGTAGGAGGAGGAGTTTACA
>JBIIHS010000241.1:0-3136 GCA_044235515.1 Chitinophagaceae bacterium
GTATTTACCATCTATTAATGAACTCGAAAAGTTGAAAACAAATAAAGATTTAATTGGAGGATTTTCTAACAGCCTTTATTGGAGTTCATCTCAATCTTTCAGCTTTGGCCACACTGACGCAGAGCCTGAACATTTTGGCAGCCCTACTATTTACGGTACAGATAAAAATAAAACAAATACCCACCGTGTGAGAGCTATTAGATCATTTTAATATTTTTTGCTAATAGGGCCTGCTTAATAACAAAGTGATATACTCTGAAGGAATGCCATTATTTACTTTTTTTAAACGCTTTATTGAAAGTCGTCTTAGATGAAAACCCGGCTTCTCTAAAAGTGATTCCAGGGTAAAGTGGCCTAGTTGGCCTTCTTTAATTTATTTATGATTATGGTAGTGTCGTCCAGTGAAATCCGGTTAGCCTCTGCAAATCCCGGATTGGCAAGGATTACAAAACTTAGCCCCGTAAAACCCTGGATGTGGTTACCCTCGACCTGTTGGGGCTTCAACCAAAAAACACCCACTACCTGATCGGTCCCGGACTCAACAAGAATCTGCTCCACCGTAGTGATGTAGTTCTGAAGTGTAAAGCTTTGAATTGTAGGGTTACCGAAAACAAGCACCAGTGGCTTTTGTAGGTCTTTCGCAGAACGATAGCACGCTGATTGAAAAATTTCAATTTCAGAGGTAGCTAACTCTACCTCTATTTTTTTGACACGTTTTTTACGCTTTATCGTCAGTTGAGCCGATCCTGTAAAAGGGAATGCAAGATGCAGTTCTCCACTTTTTCCAAAAATTAGATAAAGCATTTTATAGCGATATAAACTATTTAGAATATACCAAAAGCAGACAAAACGAAGATGGCTTTTAGGATAAATATGAGGTAAGAAATAATGGGAGATATGTAGGTTATTTGTTTGTTGGGAATAACTATATGCAATTTGAGAGAAAAGGTAAACCGATTGGCGAGGTATTTTTCTATATTAGATTCACTGGTAGTTTTACTAAACTAAAATTAAAATAAATAATAATGAAAAAGTTAATTGTAATATCGTTAATTGTAATATTATTTATTTCTTGTAATCAAAATTCTGTTCAAAGTGATGATGATTACATTGAGGCAAATGAAAGTGAGTTAATGGGAAACTCAACCACTGAAAACTCAGATGAACAAGATACATATGTTCAAGAAATTCATTTACCTGTACCACCAGAAATAAATGCTGAAATGTCTGAAAATAGAAGGAAAAAGCTATTCAATAACGGAAATTGCAGACAAGATAAGTTGGATTATATGGAGGCTTGTGATTATAGGAATTATGATGTTAAAAATTACGCTATGAAAGTAGTAAAAAATAATGCTGGTAATTTTAATATTGGTCAGGTCTGCGATATATTTGATGAAGCACAAAATAAATGGACATACACAAATGACCCGATGCAAAGGACTTATGAAAACGATTACAGACAAAAAGCATCTAATGTTATATCAAATGGTTTTTATGGAGATTGTGATGACTTTGCGGTAGTTGTATGTGCTATGATATTATCTATAGGAGGCGAAGCAAGGATAAACGATGCTTGGGGTGATGATAGCGGACACGCATTTACAGAATTAAACTTGGGTAAGTTATCTGATGATGAATATTTGAATATTTCGAAATACATCACTAAAAGGTATAATTTACCTGATGATTTTGATTTATCTACAAGGGTTGACTACTACGGAAACTTCTGGCTAAATCTTGATTGGTTTGCAGACGATAACACAGGTAAAAGACATCCAGCATCAACTTACTTTAAGTTTAACAGAGGAGTATCTTACTACATTCTTCAAGGTTTCTGCGAAAGGTTCTAATTAAGTGATATTGTAAGTATCCCTAAAAAGCAGACGGTTTTAAATTTGAGTATTAATCTTAAATTTAAACTGTCATGAAAAAATCCCGATTCACGGAGGCTCAGATTGTCTCCGCCCCGACGTACTTGGCCTTCATAAAAAAAACCTATCCCCCACACGAGAAACTCGAAGGCCCAGCTCGAGTATACCTCGAAAAAGAACTCCCTCGTCTTGCAATAGTGGGTTCGTGTGATTAAAGTGCGTGAGGATGATTTTTTGACGTGTCTCTTTTGACCATTTTTTAGCCCGCTCTATCGTCTCTTCTACCAGTGGGTGGGGAATCTCGCTCATATTACGCCCCGGCAGCTCGTCACTGCTATAAAATGTCGCATCAATGAACGCAAAATCGACTGTTTTAATGAGACTATCTATCGACAATGACCATTTCTCCCACTTATCGATATCGGGCAAAAAAAGAGCCGTTTTCGAAGGACCTTTTATGAGATATGCGTATGTCGCGCTGATCTCATCTCTATGCGGTACCTGCAGCGCTCGAACCGAGACCTGACCTATATCGACAGCCTGTCGACCATCCATCGATACCGGTATGATATTTTTTAAAGTCACCAGCTGCTTCCAGGGCTGGTTGGTCTCGATAAAGTCGACGAAGCTAGGGTGCCCAAAAACCGATACGCCTCTCGTGTTTCGAGCCTCTCGACCCAATTGCAGCATCCCGCTATAGTGACCCATATGGGCGTGAGTCACAAAGATCATCGAGGGTTCGACCCCTTTATTTTTTGAGGTCAAATAGCTCCACTGGCTCGAGATATCGGGGGTTGCCTCGATCAAAACCGCTTTCGAAGGGTCGGGCTGTGTAATCCCCAGAGATACGACCGGGATACGAGGGCGAGGCTTGCCCTCCTCGACGCAACACGACTTAGTACAGCCTAACTGAGGCCTTCCCGCATCTTGCATAATACCCAGCACATGCAGCTCGACCTGGGCATAGGCGGCTATATGAAATAGGAGCCCGACGATAAAAAGGGAGGCGATTCGGATGTAGGACGTGAGCATAGGTGGGAAGATACTAGCTAGAACGGAAATTCCAGTCGATCTATTTGAATCTAAGAATACATATTTTGTGTTATATCTTACCAACTGTAGTACCGCTTTCGGCTTGTCGATAAGTAAAACAGTCAGCACATGTGTGTAGATATAGGATATAAGGCCGCGCTCGATGCAAATGGGCTACCAACTATCATCAAAGGTATTACCATCAAAAAAGAGTATGCAGAAAACGACCA
>JBIIHS010000035.1:0-10311 GCA_044235515.1 Chitinophagaceae bacterium
CTCCACTAGTGAAATTCGGATTTACATATAATTCTCCAGCTGGGCTAATGTATACTTGCGGGGCGGATGTCCCTATATTATTTGTTGTCCCGTTCAGAATGAGCCCACCATTTCTTCCTCCATCACTACCCATTGCTCCCCCAATCGTACTTGAGCTCGCATTTTTTACCCCAACTGTTAGTTGAACAATTTTATTATCGGCTCCTCTTGCGGTCATGGCAACATTCAGGTCGGCGTTGGTGGCCTCATTGATGCTTAACTTATTAGGTGCCGGGGTTGTCGTCCCTATGCCTAGACTTCCACTGCTGGCATCCCAAAACAGATTATTACTTCCGGACAACGAGTTGGTACCGCTCCAGAACGTGACCTGTCCATTAGCCCCCGTTCCGGTTCCAGTAGTCGAGGTCACCCATCTGAGTGTGGCAATCCCAGAGGTAATGGTATTTACGGCCAGTAGTTGATTGGCCGCCGGAAGGGTAGAGGGCAGCACCATTGTGTAAGATTGCGTTCCGCTTGCCACCCGTAAACCAATATTGCCATTGGCAGGATTTATTGGATCAAAGACCCTGATCTCCTTTTGAGTACTTGGTCTGAAGGTTTGCGCAGATAGATAAGATGAAAAACCTGCTGGCCCGAACAGTGCGGCCAGCAGGAGAGTTACAATTGAATTGTTGATCTTGGTATACATCGGTTATTTATTGGTTGATGATACTCCAGTTACAGCTTCCGGTAAAGGGGGCAGAGAAGTAAATGGTAAACCCTGTGCCGGCATTTCTGGCTACATAGTAAGAAGGAATGGGCATGTCGGCTCCGGTACCTTCTAGTGTTACATTTATGGCATCGTCAACATCTATACTGGAGGCTGCCACGTTGATAGATTCGTTGGCACTTACGCTTACCAGTCCTCTTCCTTTTACATAAGCATTGCTCCAGGTTGGCGCAGCACCAGGTCCATTAGACTGTAAGATCTCGCCTGCATTTCCGCCATTGCCATTTAGTTGTAAAGGGCTGCTTCCTATCAAATTCAGGGTCCCGGAAATTGTACCCCCATTGTTAGCTGTGAATAATCCATTCACGGTAAGTGGGCCTCCGACAATCACACCGCTTGTGCTGGCCAGTAATCCAGTGGTGACTAGCGAGCTATAACTGGCTTTTGATAATTGTCCATTGGCATTGGCGATCACTACTCCTTCGTCGGTGGTCGTGGAGGCTGTTCCCGTTACGCCAGCAAGGGAGTTCATGGTAATAGATCCGGTAGCGCCGATAGTCATGCGCGTACTGTTATCGGTTTTGATCACCAAGGGTTGTGCATCGAGCGTTCCTAGAAAGCTGGATTCGTTCGTACCCGCATTACCCGTAAGAGACCAGCCGGTGGCATCTGGGGAATTCCAGGTTAAACTAACGGATCCACCGCTGATGCTGGAAACGGTCAGTACCTGATTCGCTGTAGGGGCTGCGGCAGGTAGCGATAACGTGTAGGTAGAGGTCCCCGGGGCAGCTTTCAATCCTACATATCCACTGCCGGAGGCTGGGTTGACCAGTCGTAGCTCCTTTTGAATGTTTGGTGATTGTGCCATGGCATTAAAGCCCATTCCTGTCAGTAGCAGCACGGCTGCTGCTAGCATTTTGTTTTGTTTCATGGATGTTTGTTTATTTGGTTTTGAGTTAAAAGATGCTATTGATTATTATTCGGCAATGACCCAGGTGACGTAACCGTTAAAAGCAGCGGTAAAATGAACCCTGATCTTGCTGTTGACTATGTCTCTCACGATATAATAACTTGGAATGGGGTTGGGAGTGGCGCTCGCTTCGAGCACCACCGAGATGCCATCATCGTTGTCGAGACTGGCAACGAATATTTCATACAGCTCTGCTCCATTCAGTAATACACTTCGGTTCTTTGATTTTATCCCAGCAGCTTGTCTTGTATTGACCCAAATAGGGGTAGCTCCGGGTCCCTGTGAGACTAGGATGTCTCCGAGATTCCCACTATTTCCGCCGACTAATAAGGGGGTGGTATTACCACTCAGTGATAGGTTGTTTTGAACTGTAAGCCCGCCTGCTGATGTCAACGGTTGCTCAAAGGTTTTAGCTCCTCCAACAGATTGGACGGTGGTTAGATCTACAAAATTTTTAATGGTAGAGCCTGTACCACCATTGGCGATATTCAACACTCCGCCTAGTGTTACTTGGCCGCTGGTAGGTGTTGCTGGGGTCAGGCCGGTGGTCCCGCCATTAAAACTGATCACTGCGGCACTCTGTGCGACATTGTCTGCGGTCAGGGCGGCACCGGCATAGGGGACAATACCAAAGGGGGTCGTCCCCAGGTCGATCCATTCATTTTGATAATTCCAGTTGGTTACATTTGCGATCGGTTCAATGGCAATTCGGATCCTGACGGAATAGTTCAAGCTTCTCCAGGGAATATCTAGTATGCTATTGTAGGTGCCTCCTTGACGTGTTCCTTTTCCTACGGCAATCTGAAAAATGCCGGCTTCGTTCGTGCGTGTCACGTGTTCTTCCGTAAAGACCGGCACCGCACCTCCATTGGCTGCGATTATATCGACCCTTACATATATACGGCGGTCTTTAGCCGGGTTATTGTTCCGGTCCTTGGCGATGGCTTCGATGTTGATGCCTGGTTGTTGGGCCTTAGCCACTACGGTGCTTAGCAAAAAAGAGACTAGTATTCCGTAAAAGAGGCGTATAGAATTTTTCACGATCAGTTTACTTTTATGAATTGTACAACCTGTTGAATGGAGGGGCCTTCGATCTTCAAGAAGTAATTCCCGGAAGACAACATACCTAGAAAAAGACTGTTTCCGGCATACAACTGGGCATTGCTTACACTGCGCCGAAATACGACCCGTCCCGCTGCATCCGTGATCCATAGTTGAAGGGTAGGATTAGCGGTCAATAGCGTCGTACTTTGTATTCTTGTATAGTTAACGACAGGGTTCGGAAAGAGTCGGATCTCCGAATTGTTACTGGGATTTAACGTAGCACAATCCAAGTTGAATAAGCTAGTTCCCTCTATTCCGTAGAAAGCAAGTAGACCTGATTGGACTTGTAAGCAGGTCGTACTTTTATTGAGGCTGGTAGGGTAGCTGCCTATGTTGTTTGTATCGCTTACACGATCTACAGCACTCATGCTAAAAAATATCCGGCTTTGAGCCACTCCAGTGAGTGAGATGCAGCAAAGAAGCATCATGATAATATGGTGTAGTAAAAGTTTCAAGGTCTTGTAGAGAAATAAAGGGTGTTCAAAACATTATTTTTTGTGTACTCCATTATGAGATGTTCCTTTTCCAGTAGCGTTATTTCGTAGAAGTCGATCTGTCTTGTCGAAGAGCTGATACGTAAAATGATAGAGGAGGGTTGTAGGGTTATAGTGTAGCTTCCGTCTATTCCGTCCGAATCGATATAATTCTTATTGTCTTTCGTCAGGCGAAATGAAAAGGTGGAAACTCTTTCGTATGCATACGCTTGTTGCCCCACTATCTTTTTTTCAAGGAACCAAACCTTATCGGCCAGTTTATCCTCTGTAGAGGGAAGCGGGGTTTGTTTTTGGCAGCTCCAAAGTGTAACTATCGACACAATAAAAAGTATAAAGTCTTGCTTTCTCATTTTCTAAATCTGGTCAAGGGTGTGCTGATATTCTTTAGCAATCTACCTTCTCGTAGTAAGGGTTTCAATGACCAACATCAAGCGAAAAATGATTTTTGTATATATCTTTAAGTATGTCAATCAAGAATTATCAGCAGTCCATCGAACGGTTAGTCACTATTATGGATGAGCTCCGTACAAAATGTCCATGGGATCGTAAGCAAACGATCGAATCACTTCGTTCCCTAACTATAGAAGAGACATTCGAATTGGCCGACGCCATCACTGATGGAGATTATGCCCTGATCAAAGAAGAGCTTGGTGATCTATTACTTCATATTGTTTTCTATGCCAAGTTGGGAGCGGAGCAAGGTCAGTTTGAACTGCACGATGTGATCGAAGGCATCTGTGATAAACTGGTTCACCGACATCCGCATATTTATGGTGATGTAGTGGTCAATAGCGAAGAAGAGGTTAAGCGTAATTGGGAACAGCTTAAGCTAAAGGAGGGTAAAACCTCCGTATTACAAGGCGTGCCTCGCTCTTTACCAGCCACCATTAAGGCCTTACGCTTACAAGAAAAAGCAAAGCAAGTTGGTTTTGAATGGGATCATCGCGAGCAGGTATGGGATAAGGTGCAAGAGGAGATGGTCGAATTAAAAGAAGCGGAGTCACTGAAAGAGGGGGAGAGTCGTCAGCAGCGAGTAGAGGAGGAATTCGGGGACCTGATCTTTTCGTTGATCAACTATGCGCGATTTTTAGGTATCGATCCCGAAAATGCCTTGGAGCGGACCAATAAGAAATTCACCAGGCGTTTTATGTTGCTCGAAGCTGAGGCCGCACGAGTGGGGCGCTCACTCTCTGATATGACGTTGGATGAGATGGATGCCATTTGGAACCAAATCAAGCACAAGACGGACAATTGATCGGGGTAAAAGACCTACCTTTGCGGAGCCGAAAAATGAAGGGTTCGCTCCATGAAGAATATTAGGAATTTCTGCATCATTGCACATATTGACCACGGAAAATCAACATTGGCTGACCGCCTGTTGCAGGTCACCAATACCATTAGTGAACGTGACATGATGGACCAGGTGCTGGACGACATGGACCTGGAGCGCGAAAAGGGCATTACCATTAAAAGTCATGCCATTCAGATCAATTACCGACATACTAATGGGCAGGAATATATCCTGAATCTGATTGATACCCCCGGACACGTGGATTTTAGTTATGAGGTGAGTCGGGCCTTAGCAGCCTGCGAGGGGTGTTTACTTTTAGTGGATGCCACGCAAGGGATTCAAGCACAGACAATCAGCAACTTATATCTCGCAATTGAAAATAATCTTGAAATAATTCCCGTCATCAATAAGATCGATATGGATGGCGCAATGATCGAAGAAGTCGAGGACCAGATCGTTGATTTGATCGGCTGCAAAAGAGAAGATATCCTTCATGCCAGCGGGCGCACCGGCCTGGGGGTAGAGAAGGTTCTTGCTGCCATCGTGGAGCGTATTCCCGGTCCAAAGGGTAATCCTGAAGCCCCCTTGCAAGCCCTGATCTTTGACTCCGTATTCAATTCGTTTCGTGGCATTATAGTTTACTATCGTATTATAAATGGAACGATCAAAAAGGGCGATATCGTCAAATTTGTTTCTACCGGGCAAGAGTATGGAGCCGATGAAGTGGGTATACTCAAGCTCAAGATGACCGAGAAAAATCAGGTCAGTACCGGTGATGTAGGGTATATTATCACCGGGATCAAAAATGCCAACGAGGTAAAGGTAGGCGATACCATTACTTTGGCCAGTAACCCGCATCCCGAGCAGATCAAGGGATTTGAGGAAGTGAAACCCATGGTCTTTGCCGGAATCTTTCCGGTGGTTACCGATGAGTTCGAAGAGCTCCGCGATTGCATGGATAAACTACAGCTCAATGATGCCTCGCTAACTTTTGAACTCGAAACTTCTCAGGCCCTTGGTTTTGGATTTCGCTGCGGATTCTTAGGTATGCTCCATATGGAGATCATTCAGGAGCGTTTAGAGCGAGAGTTCAATCAAACGGTTATAACCACGGTTCCCAACGTAAGCTTTATTGCCACAACTACTAAGGGGGAGACCATCATCGTCAATAACCCCACTGAGTTTCCAGACCCGGTTAAGACCGACCATATCGATGAGCCCTATATCAAGGCACAGATCATCACCAAGCCTGAATACATTGGCAATATCATGACGCTCTGCCTTGGCAAGCGGGGTATCTTGATCAATCAAAGTTATCTCACGCCAACACGCGTAGAATTGATCTTTGAGATGCCACTGACCGAGATCGTATTTGATTTTTACGATAAGCTAAAATCACAAACCCGCGGATACGCCTCTTTCGATTATCATCCTATTGGATACAGACAAAGTGATATCGTTAAGATGGATATCTTGCTCAATGGGGATAAGGTCGATGCTCTCTCTGCCTTGATACACCGCGGGCGCGCCCAGGAATTTGGCCGAAAGCTTTGTGAGAAATTAAAGGAGTTGCTACCCCGTCAGCAGTTTCAGATCGCTATACAGGCCGCTATTGGTGCTAAAGTGGTAGCCCGAGAAAATATATCGGCCATGCGAAAAGATGTTACCGCCAAATGTTATGGGGGTGATATCAGCCGTAAGCGTAAGCTCCTCGAAAAACAAAAAGAGGGTAAAAAAAGAATGCGGCAGATCGGTAACGTAGAGGTGCCACAAGAGGCCTTCTTAGCTGTACTGAAATTAGACGAATAACCAACAAATCGTTATCCCTTTCCTTTGCCCGGTGCTGTTGCGGGTAGTTTGCCAGGCTGTGGCTTGTCAAATAAAGGCTTTTCTCTGGGGGCTTGCCCATCTTGTAACTTTTGAGTAAAGACCTTGTTGATGTGTATCCATTTTCCATTTTGCCACTTGAACCCTTCTTGATCTCCGTCCGGTATATAGGTAAATTTATTCTCTGGGTCGTTATTTTCGGAGATCAGATGATCGACCAAGATCATGTCCAGGTCCACGATATAATCCATTAGTACGCGTGCCCCTTTTTTAAATTCCAGTCCTACCCGATGACGGGCCGGCGTGGGGACGCTATCTTTTTCATAGCTGAAAAGGGGACCGCCAAAGAGCGGTTCTCCCTTGCTGTTGAACTGTAAGACCTCCAGCCATTTTATACTGCTTCTAATATTGTTAGGGTCAAATCCAAAAAGGGTATAATAATTTTTATTCTGATACTTTGTTTGAATGATATTGTAATAGATGGCTCCGATCCATTGGCTGGCTGGTCGCAGTGAATCAGCCGGGTCATCCGTAAATTCAGAGACGTCCCGTAGCGGGTAAAGCGCTAGTGAACCATCTGCGGTTTGACGTTGAATAGCGCCACGTTGTCTGCTGTAGTATTCATCGTACTGTAGATTCCAGGTAAAGATCCGAAAACTGGAATCAGGGGCGTAACGACAAGAGATCCCAATGACAGAATCAAATTCAAACCAAAAAGAATGCGGAATCCGCAGTGCTCTTACCAGGGTTCTGGTAAAGATGCTGTCCGAAACCATTCTATCTTCTTGTAAACTATCGGTCACCAGGTATTCGGCATACTGCTTTAGGGTGTCCTCTCTTTGCAAAAGCAGTTTTAGATCCTGTGGTTGGATCTTTTTAGAGAAAGTCCTTTCTTGCGAAAACGCTTGCTTTTTTTCTCCGGCCAAAAGCAAGAGTAGGATCAACGATAACGCTATTGAGCTATGTAGTTTCATCTTTAATAAGGCCGGCCAGCGACAAGGTGGTCTGCACCAATCGCTCCCAGCTTAGTTTCTTTTTTTGAATACGGATCCCTTCGGAGAAATAAGCCTCACCCCGCTCATAAAAACGCAAAATAGCATCGGCTATTGCGTGACTTTCGGGTTCGCAAACTAGTCCGGCCTTTTCGTCGGGAACCCCATCGGCCAGTCCACCTACATTCGTAACGATCATGGGTCGTTCAAAGTGATAGGCCAGTGGGCTTACACCACTTTGTGTCGCATGCCGGTAGGGCTGTACCACGGCATCGGCGGCGCATAGATAATAGCGAACGTCCGGGTCAGCTATAAAATGAGTATGGCAGACTACCCGGTCAGTTAGTGCCAACCGATCTATTAGCTCTTGATAGGGTTTCGCATTTTCGTAGAACTCTCCGGCAATCAGTAATTTGATCTTTTGTTGAGCCAGTCGTTGATCGGCCATGGCTTCTAGTAGCAAATCAAGTCCTTTGTACTTTCTTATGAATCCAAAGAATAAGATCATTTTTTCATTGGCTTCTATACCCAGTTTTTCTCTTGCGATCGACTTGGGTACGATCTCTCCGAAGTGATCATAGAGCGGGTGGGTTACTTGTCGGTAAGGTTTTGCGTTCGAGAAAAGCTGCAGATCGCGGCTTACCTGATCGCTCATGGTTACCACGGCATCGCAGAAGCGTAAAAAATAACGGGTAAACAGGCGGTCACCCGGTCTTTTTTCATGCGGAATAATGTTATCAGCGATACACACGATACGTGTGTGTTCATTTCTTTTGATTATCGATAGGATAGTGCCCAGCGCAGGGCCCATTAGGGGTAGCCAAAAGCGCACGACGACCAGATCAGGTCTTGTTTTTTTTATTTTTTTTCCTACCGCAATCCAATTTAGCGGGTTGATGGAGTTGATCGCACGATGAATGGTAAGATCCGCGGGAGGGGGTTGGTCTGAGTATTGCGTTTTTCCCGGAAAGAGAAAAGAGGGATACTGTAGCGAAAAGGACCATATTTCGCAAGCGTGCCCATTTTCTTTAAAGGCAAGAGCGAGTCGGTGATTAAAACTTACGATTCCTCCTTCCCGCAGAGGGTGTGCAGGACCTATGATGGCAACACTAGCCATTACAAGCCTATTTTTGATTCAATCAGATAGTGGTTGCGCCCGGGTGCATTCCTTGCCACTAATTCGGCGATATAACCTGCCAAGAACAATTGCATGCCAAGTATCAAAAAGGTAAGGGCAAAAAAGAAAGCAGGACGATTGGTAAGAGCAAATTCACTTGATACTAATTTGGCAACCACCAGGTAGATGGCCATAATAAGACCTCCTAAAAAGCAAAGAGAGCCCCAAAGTCCAAAAAAGTGCATAGGGCGTTTTGAAAATCGACCTACAAATGTAATCGATAGTAAATCCAAAAACCCATTCACAAAGCGATCCCAACCGAATTTAGAATGGCCATGTTTTCTGGGACGATGCTCCACTACTTTCTCTCCGATTCTTTTAAAACCCGCCCATTTGGCCAGTACCGGTATGTAGCGGTGCATCTCGCCATATACCTCTATGCTTTTGACCACTTGTTTACGGTAGGCCTTTAATCCACAATTAAAATCATGCAAGGGAATACCCGATACTTTTCTGGTAACGGCATTAAAAAACTTGGAAGGGATATTTTTGGTCAGGGTATTATCATAGCGTACTTTTTTCCAACCGCTGACCAGATCGAGCTTTTCCTCTAGTAGTTGTTGGCGTAGGGCCGGTATTTCTTCCGGAGAGTCTTGCAGATCGGCATCCATGGTAATGATCACCTCGCCACGGGCATGGGTAAATCCCACTTGTAAGGCGGCCGATTTGCCGTAATTACGCTGAAATTTGATACCGCTGATACACGTATTTTCAAGTTGTAATTTCTCTATTACCTGCCACGAATCATCGGTGCTGCCATCATCAATAAAAAGGATCTCGTAGCTCAGTTGGTGACGTTGCATGACCTCCGCGATCCATCGACTTAGCTCGGGTAAAGATTCCGCTTCATTCAACAGGGGTATGACGATCGAAAGGTGCATCAGGATTTTCTTAGCATTTGCAAAACCGAACCCACTGCGGTTACTACCGCTCCGAATACCAAATATCCGAAAATTGAACGGGAAACGACCATGGTGGCAAACCCATCTCGGAACAATTTAACTTCTTTTTCTATTTCATCGGGCGTCCTGTTCTTTGCCATCTGTAATGAGACTCTGTACAGTTCGGCTGCCTGCTGGGCGGTTTCGGGATGCAGGGCATTGAACACATAGGTGAAAACGACCATGATCAGCGTAATGACAATAAAACAGCGAAAGCCCGCGGAAAAGTTAGTTCCAAATCCGTTGGATGGACCACCATGCAAAAGCAAAGTAGCTCCTACACCCAGCGTATACAGCCCATAGGCTAGTAGTTGAGCCGTCTCTGCCGATAATAAAGATTGATTATAGCCCGCCAGCAGGGTAGCGACCATCAATACAGCAATGATCGATCCTATTAAGGCAGGGTGAATTTTTTTAACAGCCAAGCGTAAGAATATTTTTATTGAATATGCCGATCACTTTTCCTTGCAGTGTCTTTCCTAAAAAAGGTGAATTCGAAGAACGCGAGCGAAGACTTTCTTCGGTAACCGTCCAGTGGGCGGCAGGATCAAAAAAGGTCAGACAAGCACATTGTCCCTCTTGAATGCTAGCAGCGGGCAGCCCAAAGATCTTACGTGGGTTTAGAGAGAGCAACTCGACCGTTCTTTCTGCGGAAATTCCTTGCACACTCGTACGCAGTGCTCCATAAGCCGTTTCTAGTCCGATCATACCGTGTTGGGCATATTCAAATTCAATCACTTTGCTGTCTTTTTCGTGCGGCAGGTGGTGTGTTGCCAAACAATCGATTACGCCATTGATCACTGCCT